>BNVG01000110.1 GCA_025997935.1 Synergistales bacterium
GAGCCTTACCGAGCCGCAACAAGCGCGCGTAATAAGCGCCGTCAGGGAAAACCTTGACGAGCAAAATAAAAAAGCATGAAGCGACTGTTTGATATTTTCGGGGCCGGGATTGGCTTGATTGTCCTTGCGCCGGCTTTTTTGGTTTTGACCCTTTTGATTCGCCTGCGTATGGGCTCCCCCGTGATTTTTAAGCAGAGCCGCGCCGGGCTTGACGGCGCGGTTTTTGTGGTCTACAAATTTCGCTCCATGAATGACAAAAGAGATGAGAAGGGCGAGCTTTTGCCTGACGCGGAGCGCCTCACCGATTTCGGGCGGGCTTTACGCCGATACAGCCTTGACGAGTTGCCGCAGCTTTGGAACGTATTGAACGGCGCTATGAGCCTTGTGGGGCCGCGTCCGCTGTTGCCCGAATACGTGCCGCTTTACGACGAAAATCAGCGCCGTCGTCTGAGCGTCAAGCCCGGTATAACAGGACTTGCTCAGATAAGCGGGCGCAACGCGATAAGCTGGCCCGATAAATTCGCGCTCGATGTTTGGTATGTCGATCATCAGAGCTTTTGGTTGGACATAAAAATTATCTTCAAGACGGTTTTGAAAATCCTGAAACGCGAGGGTATATCCGCGCCCGGCGACGCGACGATGCCGCGTTTTATGGGAAGCGCTTCAAAAAGCCATGAATAATAAAACAGAGAACATAAAAGCCAACAACCCATCTGACGACCGCTTTTTTGCGCCGCCGCGCTCTCAGGAAGACCTGAGC
This sequence comes from Synergistales bacterium, assembly GCA_025997935.1. Taxonomy (GTDB): domain Bacteria; phylum Synergistota; class Synergistia; order Synergistales; family Aminobacteriaceae; genus BNVG01. Next base: position 761 of record BNVG01000110.1, read on the forward strand.
ATTCGCCCGGCGAGCCTGTCGGACTTTATAGGTCAGGAAAAAATAAGAGAAAAACTTCAAATTTATATTCAGGCCGCCAAGGGGCGCGGAGAGCCTCTCGACCACGCGCTTTTCTACGGCCCGCCCGGCCTTGGCAAGACGACCTTGGCCGGTATAATCGCCCGCGAGATGGGCGGACAGCTACGCACCACCACGGGGCCGGCGCTTGAACGAGCCGGGGATCTGGCGGCTATTGTGTCTAACGTCGAGAATAACGACGTTCTCTTTATCGACGAAATTCACCGTCTGCCCGCTCAGGTCGAGGAGATTTTATATCCGGCTATGGAGGATTTCTCACTTCATATAGTCGTGGGAAAAGGCCCCTTGGCCAAGACTATAAGCCTGTCTCTGCCGCGATTTACGCTTTGCGGAGCCACGACGCGCATGGGGCTTCTCACGTCGCCGCTACGCGCGCGCTTTGGCATAGTGGAGCAACTCGCGCTTTACACGGAGCAGGAGCTGTCGCTTATAGTCCGACGGGGAGCCAAGGCTTTTGGCGTGGAAATCTTGGACGAGGCGGCCATAGAGATAGCAAAGCGCTCGCGCGGCACGCCCCGCGTCTCGCTTAGACTTCTGCGGCGCGTGCGGGACGTGGCGGCCGTGAAGGGGTCGGGCGTCATAACGGCCGAGATGGCGGACAGGGCTATGGATATGCTGGATATAGACCCAAACGGCCTTGACGAGAGTGACCGCCGCATTTTGCGAACTATAATCGACTTCTTCGACGGAGGCCCCGTCGGGCTTTCGACTCTTGCGGCGGCTCTGAACGACGACGCCCAGACAATTGAGGATATATACGAACCCTTCCTGATTCAAAAAGGCTTAATCGAACGGACTCCGCGCGGACGCAAAGTTACGAGCAACGGTTACGCTTATCTGGGCAAGACCCCGACCGCAAAAACCCAAGACGAAATATTGGGCGACCGGGGGCGGTCACCCCTACTGCCTTTTGACGAATAGCCGGCAAAGCGAGGGAAAGCTCATGAAAAATAAATATAAAATATTTGTATATACTATTTTTGAGATATTGTTTTTATTCTTATTGTTTCAAAATCAGGCGCAGGCGCGCGATATTTACGTCAGGCTATCGGGCCCGAGCGGGAAGATCGCCATATCGTCTGGGGGAAATATGACGCTTATCGACGCCGGAAAGAAAAAACACTCATTAGGAAAATCCGCGACGCTGACCCGCTCAGGGGCTTTTGTCGTGAGCGGCAAAAATAAATACTCTCTCCCGGCGCGTATTTCAGGCGGCGAGCTTTTGTCTTTTAACGGCAGAAAATATCGGGGAGTTTTTCTTCTCACGAAAGACTTTACTCTTATAAACGCGCTTGACGTCGAGGACTATCTGCGCGGGGTGCTTCCAGCTGAGGCTGGTTCGAGCCAGTCCGTGGAATATCTTAAAACGCACGCCATAATATCGCGCACCTTTGCCCTAAGACAAAGCCTGAGCCGCAACTCGCGCGGTTACGACGTCACGGACGGCACGTCAGATCAGGTCTATAAGGGCGCCGGCATAGAAACAAGCGCCGCCGACAAAGCCGTGAGGGCGACGGTTGGCGAAGTATTGACTTACGGAGGCGACCTTGCTTTCACCCCGTATCACTCCGACAGCGGCGGACACACGGCCAACAACGCTCAGGTCTGGGTGCAGGACATTCCATACCTGAGGGGCGTAAAAGAGCCCGTCTCGTACAGTTCCCCAAACTCGAGCTGGACGGCCAAAGTATCCTCTTCTCAGGTTCAGGCCGCTCTCTCTAAACTGAAAGCTACCGTTGGCGCGGTCAGGGAGATTCGCGTTTCCGAATTGGATAAAGGCGGGCGCGCCGTTAGATTGACTTTTGTGGGCAGCGGAGGAAACGCTACCGTCAGGGCCGGTGATTTCAGAACAGCCATCGGTCCCAATATATTAAAAAGCACTATGTTGACAGACATGACCAAAGCGCCGCTCGCCGATAATAGTAGGGGCGCGCCGCCTCCACGGTCGCCCGTGGTCATAGATAAACCTACGCCCGCGCCGCCCGTTCCGACGTCGGACGCTCGCATGACGGAAAGAGAAGAAGAAAAATTGTCCCGCATGACGAGAGACGGCGTTTTTACGGCCTCCGAGCTTATGGATATGCTCAAAAACCCCAAAAAGCTGAAGGGTTATCTTTATATCGGCCTGCAAAGAAGCGGAGTGGATATCACCCCGAAAACTTTACCCGACGTCAGAATGCCCGATATTCCGCAGGGCGATGATTCCCCCGGACGGACGGACGTGGGCGGAGTTATTGTGAATGCGTCTGGAAGTTTTGTGTTTCACGGCAGAGGCTGGGGGCACGGGGTCGGCCTCTCCCAATGGGGAGCTAAGACGCTGTCCGAACAGGGCTGGACGGCTGAGCGCATTCTCGAACATTATTACAGCGGGGCTAAGGTAAAAAAAATTAAGTAAAAGTTTTAGTAAATATAAAAATACCCTCGTCCGATAAATAATTCGGAAAGGATTTTAACAGGTTGTGGTATGATAGCTCCGTTTTACGGACAAGCGATATAGCTATGGATTGGTGGTGTGTATGAGAGAGATAATTCTGGCTGACCACGCTGGGTTTTGTTTTGGCGTAAAGCGCGCGGTGGATGGAATCGCCGAGGCTTTAGCGCAGACTCGCGCGGGTTGGTCTATCGGTATGCCGATTCATAATCCGCAGGAAGTAGCCCGTCTATGCGCGAAGGGTTTGAAGATAGCCTCGGATGTCGAGGAGATCCCTGAGGGGGCGAGGGTTTTTATTCGCGCGCACGGCGAGGCTTTGTCTGTGTTCAAAGAGCTTCAGGCTAAAAACGCGCTTATTATGGATATGACCTGCCCTTTTGTTCAGCGAGCCCAGGCGCGCGCAGGAGAGCTTTCGGCGCAGGGGTATCATATAGTATTGCTCGGAGATATTCGTCATCCTGAGATACGTTCTATTCAGGGGCATGTAGATGGTTCGATAGATGTGGTGGCGGATGCCGCAGATGCCGAGAAACTGCCTAAAAAGCGCCTCGTTGCTCTTATATCTCAGACTACGCAGCGGGAAGAGCTTCTCGCCTCGGTGGCCTCAGCCCTTATTTTCAGGACTGAGGAGCTTCATGTTTGCAACACCGTTTGCCGCGCTACCGTCGAGCGTCAGGACGCGGTGCGCGGGCTTGCGGGGAAAGTCGACGGACTTGTCGTGATAGGCGGCAAAGAAAGCGCCAACACCGCCAAACTGCGGGATATAGGTTTGGCCTGCGGTATGGATGTAATATGGATAGAGAACATAAGCGAGCTTGACGGGGGGTGGCTTCTGGGTAAGGACAAAATTGGAGCAGCCGCAGGGGCGAGCACGCCTGAGTGGCTCATCACAGAAGTATGCACTAAAATTGCGAGAATGTAGGCAGAGGGGGACATGTTGATGGAACAGATTTTGGAAAACGACACAGAGATAGCCGCGCAGGACGCGGGTTCACAGGAAACGATGGAGAGCATGATGGAGCAGATAGCGCTTTCTGACCTTCACAAGGGGGAAGTGCGGACGGGCACCGTCATCGGAGAGACAGACAACGGCTGGCTTGTTGACGTCAGCTATAAGTGCGAGGGGTATTTACCCGCTAAAGAGTGGACGCATCGGATTTTGGTCGGTGACGCGGAAAAGCCCCATGTCGGCGACAGTATAGATGTTCAGGTCGTCAGCATTCGTGAGGGCGAAGAGGCGCAGCTTCTTTTGAGCCGCTGGCGTCACGAGTTCGATCGCCGATGGAGTGAATTTGAAGATAAGCTCTCCAAGAACGAGATTGTTCAGGTCAAGACCATACGCAAGGTCAAAGGCGGCCTGATGGTCGACTGTTGCGGCCTCGAGGGGTTCATACCCATTTCTCATCTTGCCGCAGACGGAAGGGGCGTAAATCTCAGGCAACCCCACGGCGACAGGCACGTTTGTGTTTACGGTAAAGGCGTTAAACGGCGTGAACCCTGACGCGACAAAAGACTTTTCCATCACGATAGCCGCCGCGCTGCCTACTCTCGACACGCAGAACAACGTCACCATCGGCGGCGACCAGACAAACCTCGCTGATAACGCGAGCGGAACGGGCTGGACATGGGACGCTGGCACAAAAACCCTGACGCTGACAGGCGACACTAAGGACGAGATAAAAATCGCCTCCGCGACGGACGAAATAACGCTTCACATAGCGGATAACGTGAGCGCCCCCAAAATCGTCAAGGCAGGTAACGGCGCTCTCAGAATAACCGGCGCGGCGGGCAAGACTCTCTCCGTATCCGACACAGGCGGCCCGGCCATTTCCTCCGAGAGAGACATCATCATCGACGGCGGAACAGTCAAGGCAAGCGTGACCGGCACGGGCAACACGGAACCTACAATAAAAGCCGGAGGAGACATCACCATCACCGGCACGGCGAATGTGATAGCTTCTAACAGCGGAACGGGCGACGCTATTAACGCGGGAGGCGGAAACGGAACGATTACCATCACCGGCGGACGCACGGAAGTCACAGACCAGGGCAACGGGATGAACCCCTATCCTCCGGCGATGAGCGGAGCCAATACGGTCGTTATCGTCAACGGGCAGATTATCTTCGGCAACACAGCGACTCCGAACAATCCTAATAACGGTGACGAAAGCGGCGACGAAGGCAGCGGCGGTGGCGGCGAAGACGGAGGCAGCGGCGGTGGTGGCAGCGGCGGCTGCGACGCCGGGACGGGCGCGGGAATGCTGGCGCTGCTGGCGGCGGCGCTGATACGCAGGAGATAACGCAATCGGTGTTATGAACACGGGCGACCGAGGGTATATCGCCCCTACGTTTGGATTACGCCCTATAACAAAAAGGCGACCCACGGGTCGCCTTTTTGTTATAATTACTCCCTGCTGATGTTCTGGTCTTTGAAGAGGTCGCCCATCGTGTAGTTCGCTTCTTCTTCCTGCACGGGCCGTCCGCGTTGCTTATCCTCTCCGCCGCGCTGTCCTCCTCTTGGCTTCTTGCCGCGTTGCTCATCGTCGCGGTGTTGCCTCGGAGCTCCCGCCTCGCCCGCTACGGGCTCCTCGAGAGCGCTTATGGAGAGGCGCATTCTGCGCGATTCAGGGCTTACTTCTATGACGCGCGCAACTACCTCCTGCTTTTCGTGCAGAACGTCGCTCGGTTTTTCCACGCGCTTCGTGCTGAGCTGTGAGATATGGATAAGACCTTCCACGCCCTCCTCGACTTCCACGAAAGCCCCAAAATCGGCCAGACGCACGACTTTCACCGTAATGTCCTGCCCCTTCTGGTATTTCTTGTCAAGGTCTACCCACGGGTCGTTGAGCTGCTTGTAACCCAAGCTGATGCGGCGCTTGTCTCTGTCAATATCGAGCACCTGCACTTTGACTTCCTGCCCCTTGCGGAAAGCCTCCTTGGGGTGACGGATGCGCGTCCAGCTGATGTCGCCTATATGAATTAGACCCTCGACACCGGGCTCTATCTCCACAAACGCTCCGAAGTCCGTCACGTTGGTGACAGGGCCGACTAAGACCGCGCCTTTTTGGATATTCTCCAAAGCGGCGTCCCACGGGTCGCCGAGCGCCTGACGTATGCTCAGGGATATTCGGTTGTTCTCACGGTCTATCCCTATGACCTTCACCGTCACCTTGTCGCCCTTCTTGAAGGCGTCCTTTATGCGTACGCTACGCTTCCATGAGATCTCGCTCATATGGACAAGGCCGTCAACGGCTCCAATATTTACAAAAACGCCGAAGTCGGTAAGGCTACTGACCTCTCCCTCGATGACAGAGCCCTCCTGCACGTCCTCGTAGAATTTAGCGCGCTGTTCCGCCGCTTCCTTCTCCACCAAAGACTTGCGGGAAAACACTATTCTGTGCTTCTTGCGGTCTTTCTCAAGCAATTTAACGTCAAAAACCTCATCCGTGAACTTATTGAGATTTACGCCCCTTCCGTCTGCGGCAAGATGAGAAATGGGTATGAACCCCT
>BNVG01000111.1 GCA_025997935.1 Synergistales bacterium
TATGGCAAAAAAAGAAAGCCGCGGTGCCCAAAAAGGACAAAGACCGCGCGGGCAACATCGTGATGCCCGTATCCTCCGCGCTACGGCGAATGACCCATATCCGCGCGTCGTCGTTCAGCATTATCTCGGTGACGCTGTCGTCATACAGAAACGCCAACACATTATCGCCTAGTTCACGGCGCATTTTTTCGATAAGACGTCGGCGTACCTCTTCGGTCATCAATGTGTCCACGTTCCCCCCTTTTTAATTCTAAACCGATTAATATGCTATAGATTTTTCATTGTGAAGTCAATATAAATATTTTTTTATCAACAACCTGAAACCCCAGCGCAAAAACAACAGAGAACAACGCGGTATATATGGCAAAAAAAGAAAGCCGCGGTTTTTTCTCAAGCCAGTCAAAATTATCCATTGCGCGATATACATCTCCAAACGTTGATTCTCTCGGCTCAAAACGCCAATTATGGTATAGAATTTTCCTGAGAAGTCAAGAACGGGAGGCTGCGGAGTAAAATTGAAAAATAGACTTTCACTGAGCGTCAAGGCTACGTGCTTTGTGGTGTTGGTATGTACGTTGCTCACGTCGATTGCGGTCACGCTCAGCTATTCCGTTTATGTGGATAGAATGAACGAATTTTTCAATTCGCAGTCGAAAAATCTCGCATGGACGGTCGCGTCTCAAGTGGACGGGGATAAAATGGCCATGTACGTCGATACCATGACGATTGACGAAGATTACAAAAAAATGCTGAAACTGCTTATCGACATAAAAAATCGCAACGACATAATGTACCTGTACGTTTTTCTTGTCCGCGGCACAAAAGCGGTATATGTCATGGACGCCGACGACGAGGCCCCGTTGCCGTTGGGATATAACGGACCAATGCACGAGGAGACGTATCCTTATCTTGATCACTTAGAGAACGGCGTGCCTCCTTTTTTGAACTATGAGGATGGCGAATGGCTGTCGTCCGCTTACGCTCCGATCTTCAACTCAAGGGGAGAAGTGGCGGCCCTTGTCGGCGTCGATATCTCAATGGATTATGTTATGGCGCGGAGAAAGGCGTATATGCAATACTTTCTATCCATAATGGCGGTAGCTATGGTCATAATTATAACGCTGTCGTTAAAGCTGATGAATCGCCTCATAGTCTCCCCGATAGACAAGCTCGCCGCGGCTGCGGGGGCGTTTACGGCTCGCAAAGGCAAGAGCGAGCGGTACGACGCGATGGAGCCATACACATCCGCTATAGCCGCGCTCGACATCCATACCGGCGATGAGATAGAGAGCCTCTGCGCGGCCATGCAAACTATGTCCAAAGACATCATGGAATATGTCAAAAACATCACGGCGATAACGGCGGAAAGAGAACGCATAAGCGTCGAGCTGAACGCGGCGTCAAGAATTCAGGTGAGTATGCTACCCCGTACCTTTCCGCCGTTTCCCGAACGGAAGGAGTTCGAACTTCACGCCCTGATCAAGTCGGCCAAGGAGGTGGGCGGCGATTTTTACGATTTCTTCATGCTCGACCACGACCATTTGGCCGTCGTCGTAGCGGACGTCTCGGGCAAGGGGATGCCCGCCGCGCTATTCATGGTCGTCTCCAAAACGGTAATCAAAGAACAGATAATAATGAACGACCGGCTCGACCGCGCGTTTGAGGAGGCCAACCGTCTCCTGTGCGAGGGCAACGGCGAAGACATGTTCGTGACGGCGTGGGCCGGAGTATTCGAGATAAGCACGGGGCTCCTGACGTTCGTGAACGCCGGCCACAACCCGCCGCTCGTCAGGCAAGGAAACGGAGGTTTTGAGTTTGTCCAAACCGCTCCCGAGCTCGTGCTTGCCGTAATGCCTGGTGTCGTCTACGCCCAGCACGAGATAACACTTGCCCCAGGGGACGCCCTTTTCCTCTATACCGACGGCGTAACCGAGGCCAACGACGCGCTCGGACATCTTTACGGAAACGAACGCCTGAAAGAAACTCTTGACGAGGCGCGTGACAAACAGCCCGAGGATTTGCTGAACTCAGTGTTGAGCGATATAGAGCGCTTCGCCGACGGCGCTCTTCAAGCCGACGACATCACGATGGTCGGACTGCGCGTAAATATGGTTGAGCGTTCTCGTCTTTATGAGATGTATGAGCGTCAGGGGTAATGTTTTCAAAATCTCAAAAAAATTCTTCTGCTCAGGAGTGAATTTATCAATGAAAACCATATTTGTCGTAGACGATAATTCCTCAAATCTTGTCGCCGCGCAGCAGGCGTTAGAGGGTTCGTATAAAACTTTGACCATTCCGTCCGCTGAAAAAATGTTCAAACTGCTTGAAAAGATTGTCCCCGACCTTATCTTGCTCGACATAGAGATGCCGGAGATGAATGGTTTCACCGCTTTGGAAAAACTGAAAAGTTTCGACAAATATAAGCGTATCCCCGTGATATTTTTAACGGCGAATTTTGACGCGGAGGTGGAAGTCAAAGGCTTTGAACTCGGCGCAATCGATTACATCAACAAACCTTTTTCAGCGCCCGTATTGCTGAAACGCCTTGAAACACATCTCGAACTCGACACGCTTGTAAAAAAACGCACCGCCGAAGTCGAAGCGTTGCGTAACGGCATTATCTCCGTACTCGCGGAGGTAATTGAGGAGCGCGACAAAGTTACAGGGGGGCACATTCGAAGAACGCAAAAATACCTTGAAATTTTGCTTAACGCCTTAAAAGAACGCGGGGTTTATTCCGAACAAACCAATGGCTGGGATTTGTCGCTTCTTCTGCCGTCCGCGCAGTTGCACGACATCGGCAAAATCATTGTATCCGACGTTATACTCAACAAGCCGGGCAAATTGACAGATGAGGAATTTGCTGTTATTCAAGTTCATCCGGCGGAAGGTGAGCGATTGATAGACAAAATAGCTCACGAAATTGGCGAAAGTAACGACGCTTTTTTGCGCCACTCCAAACTTTTCGCCGGAACGCACCACGAAAAATGGAACGGCAAGGGGTATCCCCGCGCCCTTTGCGCTGAGGACATTCCGCTTGAAGGGCGCGTAATGGCGATTGTCGACGTTTACGATGCCCTGACGAGCGAACGCCCATATAAAAAAGCCTTTTCTCACGAAGAAGCCATCAATATAATCAAAAAAGACAGCGGCGCGGCGTTTGACCCGAAACTTGTAGAGGTGTTTTTAGAAGTCGCGGAAGATTTTTGGGTTAATACAATGTTGGGGGAAAAATGAATAAGCGACGCGCGCGAAGCAAAATAGAGCAACGCATGGCAATTGTGATAATACTTATAATCGCGGCGACCAGCGGCGTTACGATGATCGTTGATCGTTTGATGAAAGAGCGGACGGCTTATTTTTGGCAGTCCGGCGTTATTATATTCTTTGTCACCGCGCTGTTTGCGGCCATATATCTCTTTATAGTCCGCAAATTCATCGTGGAGCCAATCAATATAATGGCGAAAGCCGCGGATAGCTTTGTCTACAAAAATTTGAACAGCGAGAGCATAATTGAAGATTCCGATATCTTATCCATGAACATCACTACGGGCGACGAACTGCAAGACCTGTCAGAATCCCTGAAGTCTATGGTTCGCAAGACGGACTTGTACGTCGCGAAAATTCTGAGCGCCGAATATATAAAGAACGAGCTTGCGCTGCAGGCAAAAGACTTAGAACATAAAACACAGCTTGCCGTCAGCGCCAACGAAAGCAAAAGCAAATTCCTCGCCACGATGTCGCACGAGATACGCACGCCCATGAACGCGATTATCGGCATATCGGAAATTCAACTCATGAGGCCCGATTTGCCGCCGGATATAGCCGACGCCCTCGCTAAAATCCAGACCTCGGGGAGCGGCCTTCTTGGGATCATCAACGACATACTCGACTTCTCAAAAATCGAGAGCGGCAAACTGGATTTATCCCCCGTAGAATATGAACTGCCGAGCTTAGTAAATGACGCCGTTCAGCTTAATATCGTGCGTATTCAAAGTAAGCCGATAGAGTTTCAGCTTGAGGTTGACCCGGAGCTTTACGCCAATATATTTGGCGACGAGCTGCGGATAAAACAAATACTCAACAATATATTATCGAACGCGTTCAAATACACCGACGTAGGCGCCGTCACCCTCGGCGTGAGCTCTAAACGCGACGGCGACGCTATTTGGCTCAAACTCAGCGTAGCCGACACGGGGCAGGGTATGTCAGAAGAAAACGTAAGGGCGCTTTTTGACGACTATTCGCGCTTCAACGAGGCGGCAAACCGCGCGACCGAGGGGACGGGGCTCGGAATGAGTATAACGAGGCGCCTTGTTGAAATGATGGACGGTGAAATTGACGTAGCAAGCGAACTCGGCAAGGGAAGCGTGTTCACGGTCACAATTAAACAAGGCTATTTGAATGACGCCGTTATCGGCGCGGAATTGGCTCAAAAGCTGCGAAATTTCGAGTTTGCGGCGGACAGGCAAAGAAAAGTAGCCAATGTCGTCTACACGGATATGTCTTTTGGCCGCGTGCTAATCGTCGACGACGTAGAGACAAACCTGTACGTCGCCGAGGGGCTTATGGCGCCGTATAAACTTTCTGTTGAAACTGTGGTCAGCGGTTTTGAGGCGATATCGAAAGTTGAAGCGGGCGAGGTCTACGACATTATATTTATGGATCATATGATGCCGGAAATGGACGGCATAGAAACCGTAAAGCGTATACGGTCAATGGGGTACGACAGGCCGATTGTCGCGCTTACCGCAAACGCGTTGGCGGGCAATGACAAAATGTTCAAAGAAAACGGATTTGATGGTTTTATCTCAAAGCCGATTGACATAAGGCAACTTCACGCCGCTCTCAATAAATTTGTCCGCGACAGACACAGGGGAGAAGCGGTAATTATCGAACAAGCGCCTACCGCCCGGACAAATAACGCGAAAAATAACGCGAAACTGATGGATTTTTTCAGGCGCGACGCGCTTAAAGCGGTCGCGACTCTCCATGAAACGGCCCAAAGCGGCGACCTGCTCTTGTTCGCGACAACAGCGCACGCGATGAAGTCCGCCTGCGCGAATATAGGTGAAAAAGAACTGTCCGAATTGGCGGCCAAACTTGAATTTGCCGCTAAAGGCGACGACATGGACTTTATCAGCGCGAATATCGATAACTTTCTTGCGAAATTAAGCGCGTTTGTCAAACCGGATTCCGCAGGGAGCGAGGAAATTGCCGAATGTATCATAGAGGAAGATACGGATTTTTTGCGCGCCAAATTAAGCGCGGCCAAAGCGGCCGCCCGAAACTTTGAGAGCTCGGACGCAAACGCCGTATTGGCGGAACTGCGCGGCAAACGCTGGAATAAAGAAACCTTAAAATTGCTCTCCGCGATTGAAGAGAAAATTCTGTTCAGCGACTTTGACGAGGCAATAGAGCTATGCGAAGCGCGGTTGGTGTAGTAATATACAACTGATTAATTGTATTAAGGGTGTGAATTTTTTGAATATTGAGGACGTGAAGATAGAGATATGGGCATGAAAATAGATATAAAAAATGAAGACGGCGCGATGATGGTCGCTCTTTCAGGAAGGCTTGATACTATCAGCGCGCCGCTCCTTCAGCAGACTTTTGATGAAATGCCGGAAATTCCGCAAGGGGCGAATGTTGCGCTGGATTTTTCAGGGGTGGATTATGTGAGTAGCGCGGGTTTTCGTGTACTTCTTGTGTTGCAGAAGAAAATCACCGAAGCGCAAGGTTCGCTCACAATTAAGAACCTCAGCGACGCTGTGCTGGATGTTTTCGAGATGACTGGGTTCACCTCCATCTTTAACATCACCGAGGACGGAACCTGTAGGTGATTTTCACAATATCGGGACTGTTGTCACGGTATGGCGTAAATATAGAAAACACTCCATATGAAGGCCAGGACGGGATCAACGCCTGTACTTTCGACGCCGCAGATTTTTTTAGCGTTGCCGATGTCGAAAAATACAAGATGAATTTCGCGCGCCTAAGAGAGAGGGAGTTGTCGATAGAGGCCCTCAAGCGCGGCGGGGCGTATATTGGTGTCACAAGCGCGATAAAAGCAATCAAGGACAGGCTGACGACTTTGAGCGAATACAACAGGGAAAACTCGCTTTTCCAAAACGCGGTTCTGAAGGAGGAGGAGAACAGAGTCGCCAGCGAGACCAAACGTCTGCGAGCGGAAAAGGCTCGCCTCCTCAGCGAGGCCAAACGCCTCGTCTCGTCGAGTTCCCGCGCGCCAAAATGCGCGAGCGTTTTGGCGTATAAGGACACGGTTGTATGCAACTCCCTCCAAAACATGAGTCTTGTTTTGCCCGAACTTGGCGGAATGGGCGCGAGTCGTTTAGAAAATATCCCCATATTTACGAGGTCGTTTGACAAACTGACCGCAAAACTAAATAACGGAGAGCGAGTGGCGGTCGTGGGCGGGCCCTGTCTCTTGGGAACCGGAGAGATGCTTATTCATGTTTATCACCGCGACGGGAACTCGTTTTGTTTTGATTTCAACACCGGAAACTACAGAGGCGACCTTATCAAGAGGAACGCAATCGGGGATCATATTCGGGAAAACGCAAAAAACGTCATAAAAATTATCTTTGAAAACAAAAAAACGCCTTGACGCTTCAGGATTACGAATTTCTAAGGGCGCCTATTATCTATGCGCGCGCGCTTGACGC
>BNVG01000112.1 GCA_025997935.1 Synergistales bacterium
TTTCTTCTTCATCAGGCGAACTTTCGGGGACTGAAAAGTCAAGGGCAAACGAGAAGACGCTGCCTTTTCCCTGCTGGCTCTCGCAGCAAAGCGAGCCGCCCATTAGTTTCACCAGCTCTGAGGAAACGGCGAGCCCCATGCCCATCCCGCCGTATTTCCGGGTAAACGAGCTGTTCGCTTGGGTAAATGGTTGAAACAACTTTTTTATTTCGTCGGCGGTCATGCCGATTCCGGTGTCCCGAACTTCAAACCGCGTCCGCGCCTGAGAGGCCGCGGCTTCTTGCGATACACTAATCGTCACAGTGCCGGACGGGGTGAATTTTACGGCGTTATCGATAAGCCGCAGAAGAATCTGTTCAAGACGCAACGCGTCGCCCGCCACCCTCTCCGGAACGCTGGGCGAGACGTCGAATTTCAACCCTATTAATTTATCTGAAGCCTCTTTTTCCATCATGGCAAATATGTTTTTTAACACGTCACGAATGGAAAATTCAGCTTTTTCGACTTTCATCTGCGTGGCGCTGATTTTGGAAAAAATCATAATATCATCTATAAGACGTAGCAGAAGCCGAGTAGAATGAACGGTCTTCTCCATGTATTCGCGTTGCTTTCCGTTCAGGTCGGCGTCCGCAAGAATGTGGGCCATCCCCAAGATCGCATTCATGGGCGTACGAATTTCGTGGCTCAGGTTCGCCAGAAACTCGCTTTTTATCCTCGAGTTTTCCTCCGCCGTCTCGCGGGCTATCCTAAGCTCCTTCTCCCGCCTGTGTACCTCGCTCAGCATGGACAGATACGTGCTGACGGCCTGCACCGTCTCCAGATCTCCCCGTCCGAGACGCGGAAGGTAAGGAGGCTGCTCCACGACGCGTCCGGTTATCAAAACAGCCGTGACGTCTTTCCCCGCGCTCACCGGGCAAACGATCATGTAAGGTAAGCGCAGAGCCTCACGTAATGAGCGCATTCGTTCGTCACTGTCCGCGCTCGTTATTAAAACCGACTCGCCCAACAGATCTGCGTCTAAAGCGAAGCTACGCGGGACGAGCGATTCTTCATCCAAATGGTATCCCTGCAAAATATCGACCCTGAAATGATCATCTTCCAGAACCATCACCACAGTGCGCTGCATGTTCAGCACAGCGTTGATTCTCCTGGCAATGGAGGTAAAAAGGTTATCATAGTCGACGCCGCCCCGTGAGGAAACGGCAAACTCGGCCAACAGACCAAATCCACGGCGTTTTTGCTCCAGCTCGTGACGAATGGCTATGTTCTGGAGGTCAAGCGAGAGAATTTTGGCGGCGTTACGTTCCGCGATAGAACGCATATATTCAAGTTCGGTCATTTTTGCACACTAAACAGGCAAAAAACGCCCGTCCAATCCAATCCGCAGGGGCGTCCCTGAACCCGGGCTATTTCTACCCCCGTGTACATACCGAGAATGGGAACCCGTCCGGCGACGGTTTCTTGCAAGATTACAGCGTCCTCCAAATCAATTCCCCCATAACCGGCGGCTCGCCCCGCGCAGTCGATATATACCGCGAAAACCGGTTCGCGTCCGGCGAGCGAGTTGAAAACACGCTCGATTTTCGGCTTCATGTAGCTGTGGTCGAAACTGCGATACATTATCTGAATTTCCATTCCGGCGACAATATCAGGCTCGAACATGACTATGCCGCCGCGAGAGCTGTCTATCGCCAAACACAGGCGGCTGGCGTAATTACTTTCATGAAAAGTCCCCCATTTGTCGCCCCTGTTTATGCCGAGGAGCAAAAAGAACGGCCACGCTTCGGGAGGAATCGTCGATTCCAACCGCTCATTTATGAACTGCACGGCCGCCCTCCCCTCTATTTCGAGGATAACCTGCCCGTCGGTTTTCGTAACCGTATAGTAACCGGTAGCCGGCTTGCAGCCGTGCATGATGACGCTGTCGATACGTATATTTCCCGAGAACGCCATAGCCAGCGCGTGGTAAGCCGTAGGCGTTTCTCCGCCGCACCATTGCGGAGTGGGAGAACAGATATAATCCCCCATCATTCCGGCGCCCGTGAGGTCTGGCAAAAATCCCATCGTTCTCTCGATGCCGGCAAGCAGACGCGTGGCCGCCAAAATCCGCACGTTTCCCTTCGTCTGGGCAATGGCGTCGTAAAAGAGCATCACGGGCGAGTCGGGAGACGTTCCAAGCGCCAATAGCCTCTCGCCTAAACGCTCGCCCGTCTTCTCCTCGCTCTCCGTAAGCCCTCCCTCGGCTAAAAACTCGCATTTGGCGTCATCACACCATACGCAGGCTATCGCTATCTGGTCGCCCGCGTATCCGAAACGCTTATCGCTGATAACCCCAGCAGCCCCTCCGCCCACGACAGGGACATGGCCGATAACGGATACCACCGCGTCGCGCAGAACCTGAGCGTTGTGGCGGGCCGTGTAAAACATCAGGGCAAAATCGCAACCTTCGCTTCGCCCCGCGTTATGCAAAGCCTCCGTTGCCGCATCTCGCGCGGCCGTGAAAGAATTTGGATCATCGCCGTAACCTACACCTACGCGCACACTCTCACCGCCCTTTATTATTTGGATACCGCGTTACAAAATAGGAGGCCGTCTCTATCAATGTCTTGGGATCGACCGGCTTCGCTAAATGGAAATTCATGCCTGAACTTAGCGCTTCGTCAACGTCGCTGTCGTAAGCGCAAGCTGTAACGGCTATTATCGGAATTATTTTCGCCCACGGGGAATTAAGCGCGCGTATCGCCCGGGAGGATTCGTAACCGTCAACGTTGGGCATCATTATGTCCATCAGAATAAGATCGAAATCATCGGGCGAAGCGGCGAAAGTATCAAGCGCCTCCCGTCCGTCTTTGGCCTCCACGGTTTTGACGCCGGTTTTTTGCAGATTTTTAGCGATAATCATCCTGTTCGCCGCTACGTCGTCGACGACGAGCGCTTTCCGTCCGTCTAAATTTATGACGGCGGCCGCGTTCGTTTCCGGCGCGGCGATAATCTTCCGGAACGTCAGGCCGAACGAAAAGACCGAGCCGCTGCCATGTTCGCTCTTAACGTCTATATGCCCGCCCATAAGCTCTATGACGCCCTGACATATCGACAATCCGACTCCTATGCCGTCATATTCGAACGTGGCTTTATTTGCGAACTGCGCGAACGCCTTGAACAAATTCTCCCGCTGTTCGCGCCCCATCCCTATTCCGTTGTCGTGAATCTCGAAACGAACCTTGACGGAGTCGGCGGAGTTTTCGCCCACCACCGCGCGAAAACCTATTTCGCCGCCTTCGTTCGTAAACTTTATGGCGTTGTCTAACATGCTGATGATTACTTGCATGAGCCTGGCTCTGTCGCTGAAAATTTTTACATCCGCCACTTCGTCCGTATCGGAAACGTAGCGGAGTTTTTTGCTCACGCACATGCGCTCTATCAGTCTGTCGATGCTGACGCACATTTCCCCGAGGTTGAACTCTTTCTCCGTCAGCGTCAGTTTTCCCTCTTCTATGTTCGATATGTCCAAAATATCGTTCAGTATCGAGAGTAAATTTTCAGAAGACTTGCGAATTGTTTCGAGCGCGTCCCCTACCTTTTTTTCGTCGCCCGCCAAGTCCGTAGCGACATCGACCATGCCAAGCACGATGTTTATCGGCGTCCTGAGCTCGTGGCTCATCTGCGAGAGGAACATCGTCTTGGAGCGGGAAGCGACCAAAGCGACGACCTCCGCTCTTTTGAGCTCCGATATGGAAAGGTCTATTTTTTGTTCCATGGATTTTATAGCTTCGGAAAGGCTTTGCAATTCGTCATTTGTAGGGATTTTCATAGCGGTTATGTCGGAGGCGCCGCCTGTCGCCGTGTCGATTGAATTGCTGACCAGAAAATCACGGGCGGCTTTCGCCATAATATTGACCGGCTCGACTACGGTTTTTTGTACTTTTTTGAGAAAGAACACGGCAAAAAATACGGTTATCGCTATAATAACGGCGGCCAACTGCGCTAAATACACTATTTTCCCGTTTGTGATATGGGTCATCGAAAAATCAACGCCGACATATCCCTTCACTGCGCCGTCAGACCCGAAAATCGGCTCGTGAAGCACCATTAGCCACCCGAACTTTCCGTCGGGAAAGACGGGGTCGACCCGCTCGCCGCGACAGAGTTTTCGACTGAAGTCGTCGTACCCCTCGTCCCACGGGTCGAGGTGGCCAAGCTCTAATACGGCGTCTGCGGCAGGATCCGCGTCGTATATGAAATAACAACCCTCTTTCGCGGGTATAATGACGTAAAGATTGATAACATCGGTTTCCTGCCTGAGTATCCGCAGAAGGCGAAGCGTCTCGTCGTAGGCGCTGTCTTTAACTCCCGTGTCAAGATAACGGCGTAGCGAATCCCCGTCGACGATTTTGCCTGCCGTGCGGGCTACGCCTTCACCGAGCGCTATGTAATTGCGCTCCATCGAGTCTGTGTATAAATGGTATCCGACAGCTATTGTGATGACGCTCAGCGTCAAAAACATGAAAATTATCAAAGACGTCAGCTTGCCGCCAAGCGACTTTTTTGGTTTTTTGTAACTCAACGTCCAATGCCTCCCAGCTGGGTGCGCGAGAATATACTGAAATTATATAATACACTACGTTGCAATGCGATTGAAAGAATTAAATCGCGCGGCTTTTCCGCAAATAAAATCAAGGGTTCGCTCTATGCCTTGGCGCATTTTATATTGTGCCTACGCGCGTATTGAAGCGCGCATGAGCCGGGGTTGCAATGTATTGTCAGCTCCTCGCACCCGGCAAAAGCCGAGTCGCCGATTATCTTTACGCTGTCCGGAATTATGATGCCCGTCAGCGATTCGCACCGGGAAAACGCCGAGCCGCCGATGTTCTTCACACTGCCTGGAATTACGATGCCGGTCAGTTTTTTGCACCGTGAAAACGTGGAGTTGCCGATTATTTGCACACTGTCCGGAATTGTTACGCTCTCCATATCTTTGCACATATAAAAGGCGTAGTCGCCGATGGTCTGCACACCGCTCGGAATTGTTACGCTCGTCATCGCCTTGCATCTATAAAAGGCGTAGTCGCCGATTATCTTTACGCTGTCAGGAATCGTAACGTTTGTCAACACTTCGCACCCGGAAAAGGCATATTCGCCAATTATCTGCACGCCGCTCGGAATTGTTACGCTCGTCATCGCCTCGCACCCGGCAAAGGCCGAGTCGCCAATTATCTGCGCGCCGCTCGGAGGTTTGATGCCCGCCAGCAAGCCGCCAATGGTTCGCGAACCTATTGTGACGTTTTTCAGCGTTATGCACTCAGAAAACGCCTTATTGCCGATGTTTCGCACAGAGGCGGGAATCGATACGCTTTTCAGCGCTTTACACGCATAAAAAGCCAATTCGCCAATGGTCTGTACGCCGTTCAGAATTTTGACGCTTTCCAGCGCGCTGCAGTCCTTAAAAACTCTGTTGCCGATATGTTTTATCCCCTCTGACACCACGACGCGCGGAATGTTGACGCAATGCTCGAACGCCGCGTCGCCTATCATATAGACCGGTGAGCCGTCGATTGAGTTGGGTATCACAATTTCCGGTTCGTCGAAGCCTATAAATTTTTTCAGGATAATTCCGTCAGCCGTTTTTTCGATTTCGTAATCCGAAACATTTTCCATGATTTACCCGCCTCTTTCACAATGAGTCAGAACTGAATCAGAACTGAAACTGATTGAATATATTGTCTATCATTTGTTTCTTGAACTGATTCTCGACCTCGCCTTCCTCTCCGCTACCGGGGCCGACCGGAATGCTCAGGTTGAGGCGAAATTGCTTATCGCTCTTCTTCTGTTCTTCTTCGGCCTCTTTGTTCAGACGATTCATCGGAAGATACCCCTCGAGGGACTTGTCTATTTGAAGATTCAGGAGATGCAAGTTGTCCCAGCTACCGCGAAGTTGAAACTTAACGTCCTGAAAATCATGTTCTTTATACCCCACAAGTTTGCTGACGGCCTGCCGCGCAAGCTGGTCGCCGCCCATCAACGTTCCGCTGGTGGCCTGGAAAAGGCCGCTTATGGCCTTTAGCGCGCCGTCCAAGAGGTGAACGTCAAAACGACCTCTGAAGTTCAGGCCAATCCCCTTGCCGGGAAGTCCGAGAGGCCCCTCGACGGACATATAACGGTATAATGGGTCGCCGAGCTTTGCTGTCGCCTGAGTGCCGGGGTTGAGCCTTATGTCCCGCCCGTCCCAGAAAAACGTGCCGCGTATTTCCTTAAACGGGATTTTTCCGTCCTTTACCACCGCGTTGAGCTGTTTGAATTTATGTATATATCCCTCCGTGGATTTGAAATCCCCGTTTGCGAAGGTCATCATCATAGCGCCGTAGTCGCCTTTTGCGCTGATATTCACGTCGGCGCTGCCCACGATGGCGCCGCCGGCCATAAACTTATCCGCCGCTCCTCCGAGGCTGAACCCCAGGATTTGGAGGTTCGCCTTCCATTGATGGTCGGTCATTTTGACCTCCGCGTTCAATTTGACGTCGCCCCCGGCGAAGCGCGCGCTTCCGTCCGCGTTCACACGGTCGCCAAGAATGCTTATAGGCAAAGATACATCGCTTATCTCCGTTCCATAGACCGAAAGTTTTGGCAAGGACAGCGATACGTGAATCGGAGAGGGTTTTGCGGCGGAAGTCGCCGCCGG
>BNVG01000113.1 GCA_025997935.1 Synergistales bacterium
GCGCAAAAAACGACGAGATTCCGGCCATATAAAAAGAAAGCCCTATACGATAACCAGCGGAGCCAAGCGGGTTGTCACAACCGGACATGGCGTCAACTCCTTTTTGTTTTATTTTTCTTTGTTCAAATGCTCAAGTATCTTCTTGGCCAAAGACGGCCCGACGCCGGGCATGACGCAAAGCTCATCCGCCGTCAGGGCGGCGATGCGCTGCACACTCCCGAATTTTACTAAAAGCTGTGCGGCCCGGTTTTTGCCTATCCCAGGGATTTCCTCTAACGCGGAACGTCTCAGACGGGAGGCGCGCGCGTTTCGGTGCGTTGTGATGGCGTAGCGGTGCACCTCGTCACGCGCTTGCTGCAACAGCCTGAGAACGGGGTTGTCGTACGACAGGCGCAGAGGCTCCGCGACGTTTGGCCGAAAAATAAGCTCTTCTTCTTTGGCAAGAGATATAACCAGCGGGTTTTCCGGCGGGTTGAATATTTTATCAAGTTTTACGGCCTCTTTTTTAAGTTCTTCCAGCGCGGATATGGCGAACTCCAACTGCACAGGGCCTCCGTCTATCAGAATCAGCTGAGGCGTGGGCTCCGTGTTGTCTAAAACGTGACGATAGCGCCGCGACACGGTCTCTTTTATGGCGCGAAAGTCGTCGACTTCGCCCTCCGCCAGCGTGCGTATTTTGAAGCGGCGGTAGAGCGACGGGTTTGGACGGCCCTGTTCAAATACGACGCAACAGCCATACGTCTCCTTGCCCGACATGTGTGAAATATCAAAAGCGTCTATACGCCACGGGATTATTTTAAGCCCCAGGATCTCCTGCGCGCTCGTAAGGGTTTTCCAGGCGTCGGAGTTCAGGTCTTCCTGAAGAGGCGCGGACACGCGCTGGCGCGATACCCTCCATATAGCGCGTATGGTGTCGCGGTATCGCGCGGCTTCCTCGAAGGCCATTTTTTCGGCGGACGAGTCCATGCGGCGTCTCAGGTTCTCCACAAGCTCGGCGTGTTGGCCGCGCAAAAGCAAAATGACGTCGTTGACGCGCTCGCGGTATTCGCTCTCCGTCGCGAGAGCGGCGCACACGCCCATACAGCGGCCTAAGGAATATTCTATGCAGGGGCGTATTTTCCTCGAACGGGTCGGGTCGCTTGAAATTTCGGAGCGGCAGGTTCTGAGCGAAAAGTATCTTTCGATGAGGCGCATCAGGTCGTGAATGTTCCCGGCGCTTACGTAGGGGCCAAACCATACGGAGCCGTCGGACTCTTTTTTGCGGGTGACGACGAGGCGCGGAAACGGCTCGTTCGTGATACGAAGGTAGGGATAGCGGTCTGACATTTTGAGATCTACGTTAAAGAAGGGCGAGTAGCTGCGTATGAGCTTCGCCTCTATGATAAGCGCCTCGGCCTCCGTCTCGGCTCTTATGATTGAGATGTCCTCTATAAGCGAGACGAGCTTTCGCAGACGCGGCGACGCGAACGACGAGCCTCCGTGGCGAAAATAGGACGAAACGCGGCGCTTGAGTTTTATGGCCTTTCCGACGTACAAAACATCACCCTTGGCGTCCCTCATAATGTAGACGCCGGGTTTTTCCGGAAGAGTTTTCAAAATGGCGGCGATATTTGGCTTTGTCATGTAAAAAGTATAACAGAAATTTTACCTCTTAAAATCTCGGGGGGCGTCACGCCGGTATGTTTTTATGCTAAAATCGACGGCGAAGAGGTGAAGTTTTAATGATGGAGAAAATAAAAGCGGACATTGAAATCAAGAGCGCGTACGACGCTCTTGACGCTATACGTTCGCTCTTTGACGAATACGCGGCCTCGCTTGGTATAGATTTGAGTTTCCAAAACTACAAGCGAGAACTTGACGAACTCCCCGGCAAATACGCGCCTCCTCTCGGCAGACTGTATCTGGCCCGCGTGGACGGCGTAGCGGCGGGTTGCGTGGCTTTGCGCCCCTTTGGCGACGACGCCCGCGCGGACAGGCCATCTGAGATGAAGCGTCTCTACGTCCGCCCGGAGTTTAGAGGGCTTAAACTCGGCAGGGCGCTGATAGAAAAAATTATCGCCGACGCTCGTGTCATGAACTATTCTCATATTCTTTTGGACACGCTGGATAGACTTGAAGTCTCCTTGGCGCTCTACAAAAAAATGGGTTTTTACGAAATAGCCCCTTATTATCACAACCCGTATCAGGGGGCTATTTATCTGAGATTTGATATAAAACTATAAATCGGAAAGGAAGTTTTAGAGTGCAAAATTCAATGACGGGCGCAAATTATCCATCGAGCTTTTCGGGCGCTGCGGGGTATGGAACGGTAAGGCAAGGTTTCTCAGCGACTAATTACGCTATGCCGAGTTTAGAATGTAACATCGCGCTATTCATAGACCTTGAAAATTTTATCGGGAGCGCCGCCACTTTGGGTCTTCCAATTGATATTTCAAAAGTCATAACAAAACTCAGAGAAATCGGAAATGTTCGTAGCCGAAAGGCGTATGGAGATATGCAAAGAGCGCTTCAGGCCGTGGGGATGGGCAACCGTTTTTATGAGATTCGCCGTGATTTTCACGCCAACCTTATAGAAGTAGAGGACATCCCTTACATCACCCCTCATAAAAACGCCGCCGACATCAAATTGGTTGTCGAGGCTCTCTCTGTAGGGTATCAGAACGAATTTATCTCGCATTTCGCCGTGCTTGCCTCAGACAGAGACTACGTTCCGCTATATCAGAAACTCCGCGCCCTGAACAAGACCGTCATCACTATCGGCGTCGACAGAACGCATATGAACCCCATGATAGCCGAGGCCAGCGACAGACTTTTCTATTATGAACATCTTTTCCTGGGCGATACGGTGAGCGCGCTTTACGAGACTGAAGAGCAGACGTCCCCGTTGCGCTTTGAATATTTCGACCTGTTGACGCGATCTCTTCGCAAACTCGAGCATGATAATATCATGATTTCAGCCGAGGCTTTGTACGAGTCTATGCGTAACGCCCGCTCCGATTTCGACTTCGCCCTTATAGGCTGCCAATCTTTTTCTCAGTTCCTTCATCTGGCTCTCGAAAACGGATGTATAGAAGAAGACCCGCAGACCCGAGCGTTCAAAGTTTCGGTAAAATCCACGCCGCTTGCGCCCGCGCCAACCGTAAGTGAGATTAGCAAACCGTCTCCAGCGGTAACTGAGGCCGACGCCAAGAAAGAAGCCAAGATATACCGAAAAATTTTGAGCGACACGCTAAAAATACCGTTCCCCGAACTTCAAGTCAGAAAAGACACCATAAGCGTAATCCACAAGGCTCTCGACGAGCATTTCGGCGTAACCATCAAAGAAGCCCTGACGCATGACGACACTAACCAGAGCGGAAACCTCACGTTTAACGAGATAACGGATATAGTTCAGGAGAAGTTTCAGGAGGACGCGACGGAGACCAACCGAAGCGTCATCTACAAAATCGTGCTGGGTTTGCACTTCGCGCGATGCTTCTACGAGCAGAGGGGCGAGGTGTCGGATCTCACGTCCATAGAGGTTACGGGCATAGCGAAGCCCTACGACGTCTGGGAGGACGACCTCTACCGCAACTACATAGGTCAGCTCAAGTTCAACCTGCAAAGCCGTACGCTGCAAAACAGCGGCCTTGCGAAACTCCTCTACGAAAGCATAGAGGACGACGCCATGAGGAAAATAGAGGCCCTTAGAACTTAATCATTATGCGCTCAGTAGTTGCCGAGCTTTGGGACGAGTGGGCGGATTATTCCACCGATGTCTTGGAGAGAGACTCTCAGGAGACGGCGGGGCTTGTTTTGGGGTTGCCTTTGGTCAAGCGCAAAAACTCAGACCCCGCAACGGTCTCTCTCGTGAGTTCGCGCCTCCTCGTGTTGCGGCGTCTTATCAGACTCTGGAAGAGCGCTAAATGGAGTGGACGGCTCGCTATGGCGTCTAATGTTCGCATCCCGCCCGGCATGAAGGGGATGGTGCGGATAGAGTTGCCGCGGGAGTTGTACGACGAGGTCGTGTCTTACGGGCGGGAAACCTGGGATTGGGTTCGCGGGCTTTTTGGGGCTTGCGGCTCTTTTTACGCGCCGCGCTCAGGATACTATATGACGCTACGCATGACGGAGGCCGTTTCGATTAGAATGTCGTCTATGTTGCGCCGCGCCGACGTCAAGGGAGCGTGGCGCAACGCGGCGACGGGGACGATTAGAAAGCGCGAGCTTATTTTGCGCGCCCGGCAGGATATAGTGACGCTTCTCAGCAAAATGGGCTTTCCCGACATCTCGGTTCAGCTCGAAAGCGACGCCGTACTCCGAACGGTCAAAAGCCAGGCCAACAGAGAGCGCAACTGTGATACGGCCAATATTCATAAATCTCTCGCGTCGGCTCTGAGGCAAATGGATTTGGCGCGGCGTTTGACCGAAGGCGGGGCTATCCAGTCGCTGCCCGAGTCGTTGCGCGAGCTTGTCGAGCTACGCTTGGAGAGCCCGGACGCCTCGTTGGCCGAGCTTGGGAAACTCCTTGTCCCTCCCGTGACGAAAAGCACGGTCAAATATCGCTGGGGGAGAATAGAGGCGTTATTCTCATCCTCTCAAATTTCAGACGGTAGATAGAATCCGCGTAGTTCGCGCCATCCTTATCGGCGCGGCTTGTTTCAAACCTTAAAGTGAGCAAGCTCAAGTCGTCATTGTAGCTTTCCTCTAAAACCGAGCGGGGAATAACCACGGTTTTATCCACTCGGCCCGGCGTGTCCCACAGCCACTCACCCAATAGCCGCTCATTGGCGTAGACCTCTGTTTTTAAGACATCAAGCCCCTCGTCCGTTGTTTTTCTGACGGATGTTACGGAAAGCTCCATATCCCCTTCGGGTTTATCCATAACCCGCATATAAAACTTTACGCGGTTTCTGTAGTTCCAAAGCCCCGTCTCGGGTATCCTGTAGCGTGAGACGAGCATTTTTATAATCATGTTGCCGTGGTCTTCTATATCTATTGGTATTAGGCCGTCAGATATGGCGAGATAAGGTTTTGCGGCGTTGCTTGACATGTCGAGCGGTTCTTTCGGCAATGGCGGGATGTCTGAGCCGAAGGCTATGGAGCTGCCGAAAGCCATACGTCCCGTTTTACGTTCGGGGCGAGGAGTGAGCCAATGTTCATTTGAAACAGTCACGGCCTCCGGGTTGGCGAACTTTTGTTTTATGCCAAAGCGCCTGAAAATCCCGTCCATCTGAGAGGTGCTTCTGTCTAAAAGAACGGTTTGGCCTCTAAAATCATCGAGCGCGGCATGGACGTCTTGTGTGATTCCTACGTAGCGAGGGACAAAGAAATACATTATCCCGGATATATTTATAAAAAATATGAGCAATGGAACGCTCAAGAGATATTCTTTTTTCTTGGGTACGCACATAAATAATACTATCGGCATGAGCCAGACAAAAGGGGCGAAGCGCGCGTGCCAGGAATGCGGCTGAATCACCGTCATGAAAACTATGGTAAACAAAAGCCAACCCTCAAAAGCGTAGCTCGCGTGTTTGCGGAACCTGAAATAAACGTAAGACGCGCCGCTATAAATAAGCGCGAGTATACACAAAAGATAAAAGAACGGCCCAAAAACCGCCGAGTTCATATTTCCGATTGCGGCGAATTGCCGCCACTCAAGCATTGGCGCGCCGAATGGATTTTTGAACAACACCTGAACGTCTAAGTCTGATGAAGGATACGCGACAAGCGACAGGAAAAAACGCGTAAAGCGATTGTGGGCGTCAGGAAAGGCCGCTTTTGCTATGTTTTCTATGGATTCATTCGACGCGTATTCCGATAGATCGCCGTGATACGCCGAGTAGAACATGTGACGCCCCTTGAGCGCGTCCGTGACGTATGGCGCGCAGGCCAAAATAGCCGACAGCAGAACCATAGCGCCGCCTAATTTCAACCCCAAAACAAACGCGTTTTTGAACCCCTTCCGTACGTCATGCTCGCGAAACATCCTGTGCAGGCATACGCAAAATATGATAATGCAAGAGTATGCCACGCCCGACGTTTTAACGCACGCCATAAATACAAGAGATAGCACCCCTATGACGTGAACCGCGCGCGATTCCGATTTGTCGGGCGGCCATTTTCCATTGAAGAAAAATCGGGCGTACAGGAGCGACATAACGCAGAGGGAGGCCAGAGCGCCGTCTGAGACATAGGCGGCCAACTGCGTTAGAGTAAGAGGATTGAGACAAACCATGACCCACAGAAGGCGCTTTAAGATATGTTCGTCCTTAGAGCAATAAAGGGCGAAGAAAATAGACGCGAACAACAGCAAAGAGGCGTAGGCTTTGCCGGTTTGAATGTCGCCCAGAGCGTCGGTCACGGCGGCGGCGAAATACCAGGCCGCCTTTGGATAGTGCGTGGCGTTGTCGCTCCACATATCAGGATTTCGCCCCAAATACATATACCCGTCATAGACAGGGTTGAAGCCCTCCGCTATACGGCTTATGGCCGGTTGATGATAGACGACGCCGTCGTGAAACACGTCGAACAGCTCGTAGGTCATGACGTGAGCGAATACTACCAAAGCCAAAAAGACCGCGGCGTCTTTCCATCCTATTTTATTTTTCCTGAAAGCATAGACTCCTCCGCCGCCTATCAAGGCGAGCGAAAGCCAATAGGCCAAAGCCGGATAGTCGATTTTCAAAA
>BNVG01000114.1 GCA_025997935.1 Synergistales bacterium
CCAAGCAGTCTGAGCCCGTTCAGACCATAGCTCTCGCCAACATCCTCTTTACAGACGCCTCGAGCGTACAAACTATCACTATTCCGCCCATGATATAGTCGCGCAGAACGGCGGTGCCCCTCAGGCTAAACTCGTCAAAGTAGAACAGCAAATAGATGCTCGAAACCGCTGAGAAAGCGAGCCACACAAGGTCCATAACGGAGGGGCCCTCGCCTTTTTTCTTTTTCCCGAACGCGGGATAGAGCAGGAACGTCAAAACCATCAAAAACGTCAGGTGGACGCTACGGTGTTTCATGGCGTCCAACATCCACCAGCCTGACGACGTCACGAGGTGATAGATGGACATCAAAACCGCTATGCCGGAAACTAATAAAGCCCAAATACCCGCAACCTTGCGGAAACTCGATTCTTTGTCAATTTTCGATAAGACGTCATCGGCTTCGGCCTGAGAAATTTCTTCGACTACTTTGTTATTGTTAAGATCATCGGACATATACTCTACCTCCACATAGTAGGGGCGACCGCCTCGGTCGCCCGTTCTTTCTCGGGACAGGGCGACCGGGGCGGTCGCCCCTACGTTATCGATTTTAAGGCTTAGGGTCTGAGGTTATCGGGAACTTTCAGGCCTTTTTCCTCGAAGTATTTAATGGAACCGGGATGAAACGGAATGGTCATGCCATTGAAGGCGTTCTCAAGGGTTGTATACTCCGTCGCGCTGTGTCCAAGAACCATGTCGGCGTGGTAATCGTACGTGGCCTTTGTCAGTAGATAGATAAGCTCGTCGGGCTGAGAGGCGTCTGTAAAGAGGATGTTGGCGAGAGCTATGGTCTGAACGGGCTCAGACTGCTTGGGATAGGTGTTGGCCGGGATGGTGAAGGGGAAGTACCAGGGGTATTTGTCGCATATAATCTTTATCTTGTCGGGCTCCATTGAGAGCAGAACTCCCGCTTCAGAGGAAAGCATATCGATGACGGCTGCCGTCGGGACGCCTCCGGCGATGTGAGTGGCGTCTAACTGCTCGTTCTTCATCTGGTCGGCGGCTTCGTTGTAGCCGAGATACTCAGCCGTGACCGTGACCTCACCCTTGTCTTTTTGGTAGTTGAGTCCGTAAGCCTCAAGCATCTCGCGGCTGTTTATCTCCGTGGCGCTGGCTACCTGTCCGGGAACTATGCGCTTGCCCTTTAGGTCGGCTACGCTCTTGATGCCCAATTTCGGCCTCACTATCCACTGCATTACGTTGGGGTAGAGGGAGAACATCCCGCGCTCAGCCTTATAGGGCGTCTTTCCCGTGTAAGTGCCTGACGCTTCGTAAGCGTAGAGACAAATGCCGTTCTGTCCCATAGCGACCTGAACTTCCCCGTTCTGCATGAGCTCGATGTTCTGCGGAGTTCCGGCTGTGGACTGAGCCGAGGCGCGAACGCCGGGGATGTTCGTCTGCCATATCTGGGCCATCGCGTTTCCGATCGGATAATAAGCGCCGCCCGTCGTAGCGGTCGCGATATTGACCCGGTAATTGGCCGCCTCTGAGACGCCCGCCATAAAACAACACAACAACAAAACCGCTAACAATACAAAACGCTTCCTCATTTCCAAAACCCCTTTCTAAATATAATGATAACCACTTAGCTTATTATACCCTATGCGCTGATATATTAAAACACTAAATTAGGCAACCACATAAAAATACCTGGCGCGTAAATCAGGAGAACGACCTCGGCCAGGATAGTGACGAAGAACGGCAGGCTCTCTACGGTGTACTCGTCGACCGAGCATTTCAAAATAGCGCAGGACGAGTACATCGCCGTGCCTACCGGGGGCGTCATACCTCCGAGCGTTACCACGGTCATAAAGACTATACCGAAGTGAACAGGGTCAACGCCGAGCTTCTTGACTATGGGCAAGAAAATGGGCGTCAGCAGGAGCGTGTTGACCGTGCCTTCCATGAACATACCGGCCACAAAAACAAAGGCGCAGACTATCAGCATCACGACTTGGGGATTTTGGCTCAGACCTGTGATAAAAGTGGCCATGCTCTGAGGAACTTTATCGTAGATGATACCGTAGCCCAGAATAGAGCTTGTCATGATGATGTAGAGGATGACGCCGTTGTCGCCCAATGTGTTCTTGAGCGTCTCCCAAAGCCCTTTCAGCGTCAGCTCTTTATAAACAAAGACGCCGATGACGAAAGCGTAGACGCAGGCGAAAGCCCCGGCCTCGCTCGCCGTAAATATGCCAAAGCGAATCCCGAATATAAGAATGAAGGGAAAAATCAACGCCCATATACTGTCTATGAAACTCGCCCAGACCTCTTTTGCGGTCGGAGGTCGGTCGTTCTCAACTGGGTAGCCGCGTTTTTTAGCTATGGACCAGGACGTGAACATCAGCATAAAACACATTATGACGCCGGGGATAACACCGGCCAAAAAGAGCTTGCCTATGGAGACCTCGCCCGTGACGCCGTAAAGAATCAGCCCGACGCCAGGCGGTATCGTAGCTGTGATGAGGCTTGAGAGCGCGTTCACGGCGCAGGCGTAGCCCTTGGAATACCCCTTGTTGAGCATTGCGGGCCCCAAAATTCTGGTCTCCATCGCGGCGTCCGCGCAGGCCGAACCCGATACGCCGCCCATCAACGTGGACAGGACGCAGGACACGAGAGCCAAACCTCCGGCCATGTGTCCCGTAAGCACCGTCGCGAATTTGATAAGGCGCTTGGTTATACCGGTTTCGTTCATCAGGTTGCCGGCCATAACGAAAAACGGCACGGCCAAAAGCGGAAAGCTCTGCGTATTGGACACCATCTTCTGTATCGGGGTTATCCAGGAAACGTCAGGCGTTATTATAAAAAACCCGAGGCTCGCTATGCCTATCGTAAACGCCAGAGGCACGTTCAGCGCGAGCAAAATCACAAAGAGAATCGCTACAAGTCCCATTTATTACGCCCCCTTATTGAACGGCCGCTTGTTCAGCCGTCTGCGCGGCGGAGCATTTGCCTGTTTTAACAAGCTCGAAGAACTGCTGTACCAGCGTCAAAAGCATCAACACCGACACAACCGGTACGGCCGCCGTGGCGTAAGAGTAGCTTATCTTGAGCGTAGCGTACTTGCGTAGGTAGTTTTGGAAGCACAAAAATCCTCCCCAGTACGCCACAAAAACAAGAAACGCGGCGCAGAGCATGCAGGAAAAAATAGCGAGCGCTTTTTGGATATTTTGAGGAAAATATCTTGTGATTAGGTCAACGCCCATGTGAGAGCATTTTTTGAGCGCTATATCGGCTCCGAACATGCTTATCCACACAAAAAACAGCTGAGACAGATCCACGCTCCAGGTTATTGGCATGCGGAACACGCGGAACACGGCGGAGGCAAACACCAATAAAACAATAGAGACTATCATCACCGATCCGACAATATACTCCAGAGTCTGAATAAACGAATTTATTCGTTTCATGGCCCTCTCCTTTCTTAACAAAAGCGCCGGAAGAGCAAAACTCTTCCGGCGCGAATGACTCGAATTATCCCGTAGCTATTGGCCAAGCTCCTTGTCTATTGTGGCCTTAAGGTCGCCCCAGCCCATATCTTTATAGACGGAGCGCGAGGCCTCGATGAACGGCCCCTTGTCGACCTTGGTAAAAATCATCCCCTTGCTCTCCATATCCTTGTTAAATTCAGATTCTTTCTCGACGGTGAGTTTCGTGGCGAGGTCTCCGCCCTCTATGGAGCGGGCAATTATAGACGTTTTGTAAGCGTCCGGCAACTTCTGGAACCAGGACTCACTGATGACGAGCGCGGTGTAAAGCAGGAAGTGCTCGGTGACGGCGCAGTATTTCGTGACCTCATAAAGAGAAGCGCCGTACACAGCCGTAGTCTGAGCCTCGATGGCGTCTATAACCTGGCTTTGGAGTCCGCTGTACGTCTCGCTGAAAGGCAAAGACGTCGGCACGGCGCCGAACGCCTTCATGCTGTCCTGAGCCACGGAACTGCCCATTGTGCGGACGCGAAGCCCCTTCAAATCGGCGGGCTTTTCGACCTTCGTGTTAGTCAGGAAGTTGCGCGCGCCCTGATACCAGTTACAGCTCAGGTCGCGGAGGCCGTGCGTGGCAAGCTCATCGTCCCACTTTTTGAAAATGGGCGTCTCGATGAATTTACGGGCGTTCTCGAGGCTGTTGAACACGTAAGGCCCCGTGTAGATAGCCATATCGGGCACGTAGTCGGCCAACATGCCGGTGTCGATGATTATTCCGACGTTGGCTCCGCTCTTG
Organism: Synergistales bacterium; assembly: GCA_025997935.1. Taxonomy (GTDB): domain Bacteria; phylum Synergistota; class Synergistia; order Synergistales; family Aminobacteriaceae; genus BNVG01. The sequence goes on from BNVG01000114.1 coordinate 4,259, forward strand.
GCCTGCTCTAAAACGTCGGCGGTATCGCCGAGCTGGCTGGATGGGTACACCTCGATCTTCACGTTCCCGTTCGTGTCCTCGGCAACCTTCTTGGCCATCGACTCGAGCCCGACGACTATCGGGTCGGTGTCGACCAAGACCGTGCCTACCTTCAGAGAATAAGTCCTCTCCGCCGCAACCGCGCTCGTCAAGCCGGCGACGCCAAACATAGCCGCAAACACCAGAACCAACGCAACCACAAACTTGCACTTCTTCAAAGCGATCCCCTCCGTGTTCAGAATGTGTTCTCCCTACGTAATTACTATTGCAAAATTGTTGTCATAGTCAGATAATCGCATTGATAAACGACTTTGTCAATTAAAACAATCTCTCGATCGTCGGACTGTCCCACGGATTTTGACCGAGCGCGCTATCTATCTGCGCCTTGAGGTCGTGCCAATTCATGTGCTTGTAAAGAGCGTGCGAAGCCTTGATGAACGGCTTTTTGTCGACTTTTATAAAAACCATTCCCTTGTTCCTCATATCATTATTAAAATCGGCTTCTCTCGTCAGGGTGAGCTTTGTGGCAAAGTCTCCGCTTTCTTTGGAGCGAGCCAACAATGACGCTTTATATTCGTCGGGCAGAGACTGAAACCAGGACTCGCTGACGACAAGCGATGTGTAGAGCAGAAAATGCTCGGTGACGGCGCAGTATTTTGCCACCTTATAAAGAGAAGCTCCGTACGCGGCCGCCGCCTGAACTTCCACGGCGTCTATGGTTTTATTCTTGAGTCCGCTATACACGTAAACCCAGGGCAGTGACGTCGGCGCGGCGCCAAAAGCCCTCATGCCGTACCGGGCCACAGCGCTTTCCATAGTGCGGACGCTGAGTCCTTCAAGGTCAGACAGCCTCTCGATTTTTTTGTTGGATATGAAGTTGCGCGTGCCTTGATACCAGTTACAACTCAGGTCACGCAAGCCAAGCGCCGCCAACTCGTCATCCCATTTTTTGAAGATCGGCGTCTCGATAAACTTGCGCGCGTTGGCGAGGCTACTGAACACATAAGGCGCCGAGTAGATGCCCATATCCGGCACGTACTCGGCCAAAGCCCCGGTGTCTAAGATTATCCCGACATTGGCTCCGTCCTTGGCCTTCTTGAGCAAGTCGACCGGATCGCCAAGCTCGCTGGAGGCGTATACCTCGATAATTACGTTTCCGTCGGTATCGGACTCGACTTTCTTGGCCATCAATTCGAGCCCGGCGACTATCGGGTCGTTGTCGGCTAAGACCGTGCCTATCTTAAGATAATAAATATTCTTGGCCTTCTTCGCCGCTTCCTCGCTTTTGAACCAAACCATGCCCAATATCACTAACAACACAAAAAGTAACGCGACCGCGTACTTTGATTTCTTCAAGTTTTTCAAATTATTCAAGGCAATCACGATTCCCTCCTCGTAATTTTCTAAAAAAATTTTCAAAAAAACTTAATCGTCGCCGCAAATAGATAATTTACGATAATACATTGATGAATGTATTTGTCAATTAAAAATAATCACGTCGGTTTTAATGTACTTTAAGGTAAAATCAGAGAGTAGAATATACAATCAATGTCTAAATTCGATTCTGAGGTGTGATGTGCATGGCGCGTAAAATAAATAAATTGCCCCCCGAAAGTCTTCGCAAGGCCGCCAATCCTAAAAACTGGAACGGCAAATCTTCCGACGAGCTCAAGCCCATCAAGCGTCTTATAGGCCAAGAACGCGCTGTCGAATCTATCTCTTTCGGCCTTGAAGTTCCGAGCAGAGGATACAATATTTTCGTATCGGGCCGCCCCGGGAGCGGACGCACCAACTATACCTTAAAGCGCCTTAGGGAGCGCGCCAGGAATACCCCGGCTCCCTGCGACTGGGTTTATGTCTATAATTTCGACGAGCCGGGCGAACCTCTCGCGATGTCCCTGTCGGCCGGTCACGGCAAAGGACTGTGCGAGGCCCTCGACGAGCTTATCAACGAGCTTAAAGTAACTATCAGCAAAGCGTTTGAAAAAAGTCAGTACGAGGACGCCAAGGCTCAATACGTCAAGACGTTTCAGGAGAAGGCCGGAGTTATCATGGACGAGCTCAAGGCTTGGTCAGCCGAAAAGGGGTTTTCTCTGAAACGCACGCCGCAGGGATTTGTGAATATCCCACTCATAGACGCGAAAGATGAGGACGGCAAAGACACAGTGCGTGAAATTCAGCCGGAGGAGTTCGAGGCTTTGGACGACGAAAAGCAAAAGTCCTATCAGGGCGCGTCCGAGGAGGTCTCCCAAAAGACGCTCGTAT
>BNVG01000115.1 GCA_025997935.1 Synergistales bacterium
ATACTTGAGCAGATACTTGGGCAACGCGCCCACGACATCACCAAGGCCGCCCACCTTGGAAAAAGGGGCAACCTCGGTGGAGACGAAGAGGACTTTAGAAACGCTCGGATTTTGCGCGTTCGACTTCATGACCCGCCCGCGAGATCGTCCGCCAGCCATGGCATTCGGCTACATTCCTCTGAAGTCTATTGAATAAGCCTTCGAGGCGTACTCGCGCACCACGCGATGGGTGTTGAAGAACGAGGCGTTGAGCGCTACTGTGTGCTGCATCATGCTCACCCATTTATCGTGGTCGTTGTAGTATGTCGGGATTATCTTCTTCTCTAACTTGTTATAGAGGTCTATCGCGTCGAGAGACTCGTCGTAGTCGTGATCGAAATCCGAGGCTGAAGGTTCCGGGCCTATGGACCAGCCCGTCACGTCCTCTATCCAACCCTCGATCCACCAGCCGTCCAAAACGGAGAAGTTCATAATGCCGTTCATAGTGCATTTCATGCCGCTCGTGCCGCTCGCCTCGCGTGGGCGCATAGGCGTGTTGAGCCACACGTCCACGCCCTGAGTGAGTAGAGAGGCTATCTCCATGTTATAGTTGTCTATAAAGACGATCTCGACCTTGTCGGCGAGTTCCTTGGCCGTCTGGCGAATCTTCTGGAGGATGGCTTTGCCGCCGTTGTCGTTGGGGTGGGCTTTGCCGGCGAATATAAACTGCACTTTCCCGCCGTTCGTCACCTCAAGGAAGCGCTTCATATCTGAGAAAAGTAGCTCCGCCCGCTTGTACGTCGCGGCGCGCCGCGCGAAGCCGAGCGTCAGAACCTCGGGGTCGAGCTGCTTGCCGGTCGTCTCTAAAACACGCGCGAAAAGACGAAGCTTCGCGGCCTGATGCGCAGCCCAGAGCTCTTTTTTGGGAATTGCGAGAGCTTGTACGAGGCGCCCGGGATCCTGCTCCCAACCGGGGATGTGCCTGTTATAGAGCTTACGCATACCGGAGCTTATCCATGTGGCGGGGTGAACGCCGTTTGTCACCCAGTCTACCGTGTCCATCTTGAACATGACGTTGCTGACCTCGGCGTGTTTTTTGGCCACGCCGTTGACGTAGCGGCTGTAATGTAGGCCAAGCTCCGTCATGTTGACGCCGGGCATATCGGGCATCATGCGATGTATGGTGGCAAGCGCGTCGGGTGGGAAAACGCTGTCGATAAGCCCGAACTCGAAATAGTCATGTCCGGCGGGCACGGGCGTGTGAGTGGTGAACACGACCTGCTCCCTGATTTTATCGGAGTCGTAATACCCCTGCTCCCTCATAAGGTCGAGAGTCAAAAATCCGGCGTGTCCTTCGTTCAGATGGAACGTTTCTATGTTCATATAGCCCATGTCGCGGAGTATGCGAAGCCCGCCTACGCCCAGAATGAACTCTTGGCAGAGGCGGTGCTTGTTGTCTCCGCCGTAGAGGTTCCAGCAAAATCTTCGGTCGTCGGGGTGGTTTGGTTCGAAGTCCGTGTCGAGGAAATAGACAGGCAAAGGATAGCCGGTCGCGCCCACTATTTCACAGACCCAGACGCCGACTTGAATTTCGCGCCCCTGAAGGTTGATGGATACGCGATTTGGAAGCAAGGTAAGTTCGTGAGCCGGGTTCCATACGGCCGGCTTTTCCTGCTGCCAGTCGTCTTTATTGAACTCCTGAACAAAATATCCCTTGCGGTAGAGCAAAGTCACGCCTACCATCGGAACGCCCAAATCTGCGGCGCTCTTTAGAATATCTCCCGCCAGGACGCCCAAACCGCCTGAATAAGTGGGGATAGACTCCCTCAAGCCGACTTCCATAGAAAAATATGCCAAGGGACGAAACGCGGGATCATTTTCCATCAAATTTCTTAGAGAATTGCCGAGGTCACTCTTGTGCAGTCTCTGTACCATTCCGTAAATCTCCCTCCGTCGGACGCCATTTTTCAGGGCGTCGTAGAATTACCCAAGTAAGATTGTACATTGAAAATATTGAGTTGTCACGCATATATCTAAGCCGCCCCCAAGCGTCACACTTTCACTGGTTCGGGCGGCAAACGCCCATAGAGTTTAGTCAGTTTTTGTATATAAGAGGCGAGCTCGCCGGTCGCCTGAGAGGGCGTCATGCGCCACGCCCAGTTCCCTGACGGCGTAGAGGGCGTGTTCATGCGGGCGGATGAACCTAAATGCAGATAGTCCTGCATTTGTATTATCGCGGTCTCAGCCACGGAGGAGAGCGCCACGCGAATCATGTCGTCGCATATACTGTCGCTCGTTATCTCTTTCCCAAGGTAGAGTATGAGGTTTTGCAGTTCCTCGGGCGTCTTGTCCTCCATAAACCAGCCTATCGATGTGTTGTTATCGTGCGTACCTACGTAGACCACGCTGTCGTGCGTGTGGTTGTGAGGAGCGTATGGGTTGTCGGACGGATTCCCGAAAGCGAAATGGAGAACCAACATCCCCGGCAAACCCATACCCTTGCGCGCGGCTTCTATGCCGGAGGACAGAACCCCGAGGTTCTCAGCCCAAAACGGGCGCGCCGGGAACTCTCTCGATATACGGGCGAAAAACTGCTCGTGAGGCGCGTTTCTCCAGTAGCCTTTTTCGGCTGTTTCCTCGCCTGCGGGCACGGACCAGTATCCTATCAGCCCGCGGAAGTGGTCTATCCGTATTTTGTCAAACCAGGCCAAAAGATGATGAAGGCGGCTAATCCACCATTGGAACCCATCGCGTTCCATGACGTCCCATCTATAAAGCGGGTTGCCCCAAAGCTGGCCCGTCTCGCTGAAATAATCGGGAGGGACGCCAGCCACGGACGTGGGTTTCAGTTTGTCGTCGAGTTCGAACAGATGAGGGTTTGCCCAGACGTCCGCGCTGTCGAGCGTCATATATATAGGCATGTCGCCGACAAGCTCTATATTGAACTGATCGAGGCAATCCCTAAACTCGGCAAACTGCGAATAGAACACGAACTGTACGAAACGATGAAAGCTCACCTCGTCCGATGACTCTTCCCATATTTTGTGCAGTGCGCTTCCCGTGCGGAATTTAAGGTCGTCGGGCCATTCGTACCAGCTTTTGCCGTCCTGAAGCTCCTTTATGGCAGCGAAGAAACTATAGGACTCGAGCCAATAACGGTTGACACTCCAAAACTCATCATACTCCGTCCAACGCCCCACGGCTTTGAAATTGCTCCAGGCGCGGCGTAGCAGATCTCCTTTGAAAGCTCGAACAGCGTCATAGTCCACGGACGAGACGGAAAACGCAGGGGTGTTTTTAATGTCGTCCGCGTCTAAAAGCCCGCTCGCCACCATCATGTCGGGACTTATGAGGAGAGGGTTACCGGCAAACGCAGAGGGAGGGCTGTACGGAGAGTTTCCGCACCCTCCGTCGACGGCGGTACTCGGCAAAACCTGCCAGACGGTTTGCCCCGCGTTGCTCAAAAACTCAGCGAAACGCGTTGCTTCCGGCCCAAAGTCCCCTATGCCGTATTTTGAGGGCAGAGCCGTCATCGGCAGAAGAATTCCGCTTTTACGTACCATAACGCCGTTCACCTTCCATTTCGTTTATTTGACGCCGCATTGAATTAATTTATAAATTCATAATTTTAGAAAATATTGTATCACTTTATAGCGTCGCTTTACGACGCAATTATCACAGGTTGTCACTTCGATGCGTAACGCGTCCTCCGCATATGGTCATATCCACGCCTATCTTCCATATTTCGCTCGGGGACACGAGAAACGGGTCTTGATCCAGGATGACCAAATCCGCGGATCTTCCCGGGGTTATCTCGCCTCTATGTCGCTCGGCGTGACTCTGCCATGCGCCGGCCGATGTATATATAGAAATAGCCTCAGCCACGGAAAGCCTCTCCTCCGGCATCCAACCTTCGCATGAACCGTCGCCGTGAGACGCGCGCGTCACCGCCGCGTGGATGCCCCATAACGGGCGCAGGGTTTCTATGGGCGCGTCGGAACCTCCGGTTATGGTTATGCCTTTTTTCATCATTGTCTTCCAACGGTAGCCGTGAGTGGTTCTTTCAGCTCCTAAGTGCGACAACGCCATGTCTTTGTCCGTCAATACGAAAGACGGTTGTATAGCCGCGCCTATATGGAGGTTTTTCATGCGTGAAAGCTGACTGTCGTCGGCCACCTGCGCGTGTACGATAAAATGCCGCGCCGCGCCGATGTCGGCGTCCCGCGCCGCCTCGAACGCGTCAAGGCACATCTCGAGAGACCCGTCCCCTATGGCGTGAGCGGCTATCTGCATACCCGACGTGTGGGCGACGCGTATTATGTCGTTGAGAGTCTCCTGATCGTAGCTTTGCACTCCGCGCACGCCCGGCGCGTCAGCGTAGTCCTCTCGCAGAAGGGCGGTGCGCGCTCCGAGAGAGCCGTCGCATATCAGTTTCAGCGGCCCTATCTTAAAAAACGGCGTACCGTCGCCCGTTCTCCATCCCTCGGAGAGAAAGTCCAGCAGGTTGTCCATTTGCGGCAAAGAAATCTGCTCCATCACGCGGAAGGGGAGTTTTCCCTCGCGTTCAGTCATTTGATAAAAATTTATCAGCCGCCGGAAGTCGTGGCCGAACGTCCCCATATCTTCGCTGTTGATATTAGTCAGGCCGTAACTCGCCGCCACGGGGGCGTAATTCTCGAATAAACGAAGCATATCCGCGTCGTCCGGGCGTTTTATCTTGCTGTAAGCGAAACCGAGAGCCTTTTCACCGAGGACGCCGGTGGGCTCTCCGTCCGCGTCACGTTCGACCACTCCGCCCTCGACGTGTGTATCCCGCGTGACGCCGACAAGCTCAAGCGCGCGCGAGTTCAGCACGGCTATATGGCCACATACGCGCGTCAGGACGACCGGGTTTGCGGGAGCTATGTCGTCTAAGTCGTGACGGTTCGGCATACGGCTAGGATCCATTTGCTCGTTGTTCCAGTTCCGTCCGCGAATCCATTCGCCCTCCGGCAAAGCTCTTCCGTTTATATACTCGCGGATGACCGTCCTCATTTCTTTTATGGAAAGACAGTCTCTCAAGTCTATCAATTCCATGGACTCGGCCCATGTCGCGAAATGCGCGTGAGAGTCGGAGAACCCGGGGAACACGGGACGCTCTTTAAGGTCTATGAGGGTTATCGACGAGCGGTCTTCGTTGCTCAGAATGTCAAAGCCCTTGCCCACGGCCGATACGCGCCCCGCCTCTATCAAAAGCGCCTCGCGTATTCCGAGTGGCGTGTGTATGCGCCCGTTTACGAGCGCTATTTTGTTTTTGCCGTCATACATTTTTATAACCTCCTTAAACGGACGAACGCGGTTCGCCCCTACATAGCAACCTTTACGACCTTATACCGCGCCGCGCCGTCCGATACGTCCACTCTTACATAGTGGTGAAACGACGCCGACGTTCCCCTGTCGTGCAATCCACCCCCGCCCCCGCCTGTAATTATATACGGCGTACCGCCCCATCGCCCCTCGTAGAACGAGTGAATGTGCCCCGTGAACACCATAGTGACTTTATACGCGTCAAAGAGAGCTAAAAGGCGCGCTATGTTTACCTCGGCCCGCGCGTAAGCCTCTTTTTTGTTCACTTCGTTCTCGTTCATATCGTGCGGGCGTTTTCGGTTTGGTCGCGGGTCTCTCAGCGGTCTATGCATCATAACGAAGCGCAGGGCGGAGTTCCTGGAAAGTTCGAGTTCCCGTTCGAACCACTCGAGCTGTTCCTCAGTCATTGAATAGTCCTGACCGTTGTCCAAAACTATAAATGAGACGTTCGCTATTTTGAAAGAATAATAATGCGGAGAGCCAAAGAGACGCGAATAGTTGGCCGCGCCCTTAGATTTAAAATGATCGTGGTTGCTCGCGCAAGCAAGAAAAGGCAAATCGAGATTCCTGACGCGCCTGAAAAACGTATCTTCATATTCGGCGTCAGTGGCGTAGTTTACGAGGTCGCCAAGGTCGAAGGCAAAGAGAAGATCTTCCTCGGACAAAATCTTTGACAGGACGCGCGGAAATTTAGAATTAGGCCCCTGCGTGTCCCCGACGACGACAAACGAAAATGTCTCGGACTCTCCCGACGCGGCGCGCTCGCTTTGAATTTTCTCTAAATTCAGGGCATTCCAAGGCACAGCGCCGCTTGCGAGCGGAGAGCGCGCAAAAAATAAAAACAATAAAACAAAAAACCAAGCCGCGCCCAGTGTCCTTAGCTGAACAAGGCGCGGCTTGGTTTTGTATTCGGTCGGCAAGAGAGCACTTCCTTCTGTTAAAAATTTAATTAAAAACTCAATCGCGAGATTTTAACGCTTGAATTTTATTATAACAGACAAAACAAGCAAACAAATGCCGGAGGCACAGCCTGAAACACCCGACTTTTACAGCAAACTTTCAAAACATAACACATTAAACCTTATAAACACTAAATAATATCGGTCTAAGACTCAATATAAAATTATAGCCCCATAAAAGCTATATAGCGCTCGCTTTATCGAA
>BNVG01000116.1 GCA_025997935.1 Synergistales bacterium
GGGGCTACTCGGCGCCGAAAAGCTCAGGGTCGCGGCTTACGATATAGAGCTTGGCCTCGCAAACGGAAAAGTCGCTTTCACGGACGCGCAAATGAACACGTTCTACGCCGCGCTCAAAGAAGTGTTGGGCAGATTGGAGGCGCAGGGAGCCAGAGCGGATGCCGTTGCAGGCGAGTCCGCCACGACACCCGAGCCCGCGAAGTTCGACAAAGAAAGGGCCGTCGCCTTGATGAATAAGTTAGATCCGCTGCTTAAATCGGGCAACGTCGAGTGTCTGGATTTTATCAATGAAATATCGGAAACGCTTTCCGTTGCGGATGGAGAACGCGATCTTCTCGCGAAGCAGTTGGTTAAGCAGTTAGAGGAATATGAGTTTGAAGCCGCCAATGAAAGCGCGGAAAAAATCCGCGTTTTTCTGGAGATGTGACAAATGGAAGATAACGTAAAATTCAGCATTCTGATAGCAGATGACGAAAGCGCGAATCTGGCCGTCCTGAGCGAGATCCTGAAAAACGACTATAAAGTTATAGTCGCCAAAACAGGAGGCGCGGCAATAAAAAGAGTCGCCGACGACAAGCCCGACCTGATATTGCTGGACATACTGATGCCGGACATGAGCGGCTTCGAAGTATTGAAGAAGCTCAAAGAATCCAACGAATCGAAAAACATCCCGGTTATATTCATAACAGGTCTGAGCAACCCGGAGAACGAGGAAAAGGGTCTGAAATTAGGGGCGGCGGACTATATCACGAAGCCGTTCAACAACGCTATCGTCATTGCCAGAGTAGGGACGCACATCCAAATCGTAAAACAGGTGCGCGCCATTGAGCGGCTCGGCATGATAGATGTCCTCACGGACATACCGAACAGGCGCTTCTTCGAAATACGTATCGGCGAGGAGTGGAGGCGGTCATGCCGACACGGCACGTATTTAAGCATGTTGATGATAGACGTCGATAAATTTAAGAATTACAACGATACTTACGGACACCCACAGGGCGACCTTCTTCTGCGGTTCGTGGGAGAATCGCTCAAGGCCGGCTTGAAGCGTTCGTCCGACATCGCGGCCCGGTTTGGAGGGGAAGAATTTGTCGTCCTTCTTGCGGATACCAACCGGGAGGGCGCGTTGGCCGTGGCTGAAAATATCCGAGCAAGCATAGAGGCCGGAGTTGTCCCGTGCGCGGCCACAGGACAGCCGACTTCCGTGACCGTGAGCATCGGAGTCAACACGGTAATCCCGACGACGGACATGCAAATAGGCGATTTTATCAATCAGGCGGACAAAAATCTGTACGCGGCCAAAGCCGCGGGCAGAAACAGAGTGGTTCACGGCGAAGAATAACCCCTCACAACAAGGAGTTGAAGACCATGCAAGCCGTAATTCTAGCGGGCGGCCTCGGCACTCGTATGACGGAAGAAACCATAATCAGGCCGAAACCCTTGGTCGAAGTCGGCGGGCGGCCTGTTTTGTGGCACATTATGAAGATATATTCGCATTACGGAATCAATGACTTTATCGTATGCCTCGGCTACAAGGGTTACATGATAAAGGAGTATTTCGCAAACTACCGCCTCCATATGTCAAACATCACGTTCGATATGAGGGATGGGAACATGGAAGTTCACAGCAACACAGCCGAGCCTTGGCGCGTGACTCTCGTGGACACCGGCGATGACACGCTTACAGGCGGACGCTTGCTGCGGGTGAAGCCCTATATCAATGGGACGTTCTGTTTTACATACGGCGACGGCGTGGCGGATGTGCGGTTAGACGAAGAAATAGCTTTTCACAACCAAAACGGGACTTTGGCCACGATGTTGGCGGTGCAGCCGCCCGGACGCTACGGACACGCGGAGATAAGCGGCGGCAAAGTTTTGCGCTTTCAGGAAAAAACACGCGGCGACGGCGGATGGATAAACGGCGGGTTTTTCGTGCTGGAGCCGAAGGTCTTTGACTACATCACGGACGGAGACGAAACATCGTGGGAGGGCGCGCCCCTTGAGCGCCTCGCGGCGGAGGGGCAGCTGTCGGCTTTCAGCCATTACGGCTTCTGGCGTCCTATGGACACGCTGAGAGACAACATGTACCTGAACTCCTTATGGGAGAGCAAAACCGCGCCATGGCGAGTCTGGGACAAGAGCGCAAATAAGCCATGAGCGCCCCGGTCTCCGAAAGCGATTTCTGGCACGGCAAAAAAGTTTTTATCACAGGCCACACGGGCTTCAAGGGGAGCTGGCTCGTCCTGCTTCTGCGCCGCCTTGGCGCGGAGGCGACGGGCTTTTCGTTATCCTTGCCGTCGTCCCCTTGCATGTTTTCTCTGCTTGGCCTGAGCGACCACGTCGCCGCCGACTTGCGCGGTGACATACGCGACCGAGCGCTTCTGAGCGACGCTTTGGCGAAAGCTAAACCAGATATTGTCTTTCACTTGGCGGCGCAGACGCTCGTCCGCCGCGCTTACAAAAACCCGTCGGAGACGTTTTCGACAAACGTATTGGGAACTCTGAACGTCTTGGAGGGGGCTTGCGCCACTAAGGGCGTGCGCGTCATAATCAACGTTACCACCGACAAATGCTACGAAAACAAAGAATGGATATGGGGATACAGAGAGAACGACCCGCTCGGAGGGGACGACCCCTACAGCGCGAGCAAAGGCTGCGCGGAGATTCTGTCGGCTTCCTGGCGGAAGTCGTTTTGCCCTCTTGCTCGAATGACCGAGCACGGATTGTCTATGGCCACTGTCCGCGCCGGAAACGTCATAGGCGGCGGCGACTGGGCAGAGGACAGGATAATACCGGACTGCGTCAGAGCTTTTGAGAGCGGCAAGCCCCTCGTCCTGCGCAACCCCGACTCCGTGCGTCCGTGGCAGCACGTCCTCGATCCCCTCTGGGGCTACGTCACTTTAGCGAGATATTTATGGGACGACCCTCTGTCTTTTTCGGGCGCCTGGAACTTCGGCCCCGACAAGACCGGGCACTGGCCTGTTTTGCGCGTCGCGGAGACGGTGCGCGACGCCTTCGGGTACGGTGAAATCTCCATAGACAAAGGCGACAATCCGCGCGAGTCCTCTTTTTTGTATTTGGACTCGTCCAAAGCATTTTCGCGCTTGGGGTGGCGTTCGAGGCTCACCACCAAGGATGTCATAGACCGGACGGTTAGCTGGTATAAAGCCCAAGCCTCTGAGCCTGACGGTATTTTGGCGTTTACAAAAGAACAGATAGAAGAATATATCACAAGTATTTAGAAGCAAAGAGGCGATTGGTATGCGTTTTATTCCCATTCCGCTCTCCGGCGCTTACGTCATAGAGCCGGAGCCGCGCGAGGACGACAGGGGCTCGTTTTTCAGGGCCTTTTGTCAAGATGAGTTTAAAGCTCAGGATCTGCCGTTTCAGACCGTGCAGTGTAACATGTCCGAAAACCGCAAAAAGGGCACGCTGCGCGGAATGCACTTTCAAAAAGACCCGTTCGCCGAGATAAAGATAGTGCGCTGCGTGGCAGGCGCGGTTTATGACGTCATCATAGACCTTCGCCCCGAATCAGCCACGTATCTAAGGTGGCACGGCGTGGAACTGTCCGCACAGAACAGACTCGCTTTCTACGTGCCTGAACATTTCGCGCATGGATACCTGACCTTGTCCGATAACAGCACGGTTTTTTATCAGGTGTCGGAGTTTTATCACCCGGAGGCCGACAGCGGCATCCCGTTTGACGAAGCGCGCGTGAATATCGCCTGGCCGATAGCGCCGACGATAATCAGCGACAAAGACAGAAAATGGAAGCCCGTATAAAAATTTTAGCGACGGGGCTATCGGGTTTTATAGGGTCTCACATCGCCCATCTCCTAAGTGAGCGTTATGAGGTTCACGCGCTGACGCGCGTCGCCGCAAAAAAAGAGAAACTCGGACGCGTGGTCTGGCACGAGGGGGATTTTTTGGACGGCGCGTTCAGGGAGTCGGTTCTGCGCGATCTTCAGCCTGAAAAACTGCTGCACCTCGCGTGGGACGTAACGCCGGGCTATCAGGCTTCCGCGGAAAACTACAAATGGCTATACGCGAGCTTCGAGTTTTTTAGATATTTCGCCGCGCATGGAGGGCAGCGCGCCGTGTTCGCCGGGACGTGCTTTGAGTATGACTGGAACAACGAGCTTTGCGCGGAGGATCTCACGCCCCTCAAGCCGCAAAACACCTACGGCGTATGCAAAAACGCCCTTCGTGAGCTTGTCGAGGACTACGCCAAGGATAAAGAAGTTTCGTGGGCCTGGGGGAGAATTTTCTATCCGTTCGGCGCGGGCGAACAGGCCGGCCGGTTTTTTCCGTCGCTGATACACAGCGCGCTTTCGGGCGAACCCGTTGTGGTCAACACAGGGCGGCAGTCGCGGGATTTTATCTACGCGCCCGACGCGGCTGGCGCGTTTTTGACTTTGCTTGAAACCGACGCTCGCGGGGTGTTCAACATCGGCTCAGGCGCGCCGTACTCAAGGGCCGACGCAGCCAAAGAAATATGCGCTCTCGCAGGATGCCCACAAAATTTAGAGATAAAAACATTGCCGTCAAATGAACCCAACTCGTTTTATGCTGATGTCCGCAAACTCAGGGGGCTTGGCTGGCGGGCGAGATACTCTGTGCGCGAAGCGCTTAGAGAGATCATAACCCTTTCACGACTTTCATGAATGGCCTATTCGCTCAAACTCCCAAATATCCTCAACAAGCAGACAATCAAGGGTTTTGATGTGCGTTTTAAGCAGAGTATCGGTTTTCATGACGGGTCGCATATCACAATAATAGACCCCGTCTAATGGATTCAGCTTGACCGTATATGCCTTAAAATGCCCTGCCAAGAACGTGCTGTTGACTCCATAGTTTGGTTCTTTGCCTTTTCTTTGCACGTCATTAAGAAAAACCGCGAAGTGAGGAGTCTCAATATCTGTCAAACGGTTATGTAGAAATTTATCAATAAATATTTTGTCAACTCTGTCCTTGCTTGATGTTTTTACGGATCCGATCGCAATTATACTGGTCTCAAGTTTTCAGACACAAAAAATGGAATCCTTAATGGAGTGACGTAAAATAGAGTCGGTTAGATAACCGAAGAGAGGTCACTTCATGGCAAAGAGGAAAGAGTACACTCCAGAGTGCAAGGCAAAGTTAGTGATTGAGATACTGCGGGAAGAGCATACGATCAGCGAATTGGCCGCTCGTGAAAGCATTAACGTGAAGCAGCTTGGTAATTGGAAAAGCGAGTTTTTGGAGAATGTTTCTCGTGCTTTCAGCCGGAGCAGGGACGAAAAGATGACCGCTCGACAGGTGGCGGACATGCAGATAAAGGAAAAGGAATACCAGGCCAAAGTCGGCCAACTGACGCTGGAGGTGGATTTTTTAAAAGGAGCGGCTCAGAAAATGCTCGGCTCAGGATGGGAAGGTCAGCTTAGTTACAAAAAGTGAGCTACTGACGGTCAAAAGACATTGCGAGCTTCTATGGGTAAACCGTTCCAGTGTGTATTATGAGTTGGTAAAGCCTACGGATGAGGCTGTTTTGCGAGAAGAATACATCAAATCCAGGATAGATTATTGGCATACGAAATTCTGTTGGATGGGCTCACGTAACATCTTGAAAAAGCTGTGTCAAGATGATGACATCAAATGCTGATTTAGACATTTTATTTTTACTGGCATTGTGCATACCTCCAACAACATTCTATACCCATCAAATCTACCGGCGAGGTCAAGCGAGCAAACCAAAAACTGAAACTGAATTTTCAGCCGTCCTACGGAGAAAAAAGAGGGGACTCAACAAGATACTCTCTTGTATAATATAAGGAGATTATAGAGCAAAATGGCTAAAATTTCAGAATATCATAAGGAGAAAACTCAGATGAAAAAATCAATCCTGATAGCGGTGTTTTTGGTTTTTGGGATGTTTTCCGTTTGTTGCGCCGCTGACAAAACCGACCTGTTCCCGGCGTTTTCATCAAAAACCATTTCGGACGAGAACATTGATGATGGCGTCTTCGCTTCCGCTAAGATAACCATGGTCAACATCTGGGCGACATGGTGCCCGCCCTGCGTGGCCGAAATGCCCGACTTGGGCAAACTTGGCCGCTCCATGCCCGAAGGCTCGCAACTCGTGGGGCTTCTGATAGACGCCGCGCCAAACGACACGAAAGTCATATCGAAGGCGTCAAGTATCCTGAAAAAATCCAAGGCTGACTTCACACAGATATTATTGACCAAAGACTTAGGGCCTTATCTCACCAAAAACGTCACGGCTATTCCGACGACTGTTTTTGTGAACTCAAACGGTGAGATTGTAGGTAAACCGCTCGTTGGTTCACGCTCGGGAAAGGCGTATCGCGCGGAAGTAGAAAAACTGCTGTCCGGAAAATGACGCGCGGCAAATATTTGAAGTGTTTGCCTTTAGTGATTCTTGCCGTCGCGGGTCTTTTTATCGCTATCGGCGTGACGCGGGGCGAGGTCGAAGCTG
>BNVG01000117.1 GCA_025997935.1 Synergistales bacterium
TCACCCGTCCGCCGCTCCGTCCGTAATCCGTATTGCTACTTCATACGTCGTCGCTCGACTTGCATGTGTTAAGCACGCCGCCAGCGTTCGTCCTGAGCCAGGATCAAACTCTCAGCTCAATACAAAACTTGGCATTCCACAAAATGTGGAAAAATCTCTTAATGATTCAAGAACTTTCTCTCTGTCGATTCGCCTATAATTTTGTCAAGGTACTTTCCAAAAAATCAGCTTATCAATCACATTTATAATATGAGTCTATCAGCGACTTTTCAGAATTTTTCGCCGCCTCGCGAGGTCACCCCTGCGTCACAGCGAGAACAATAATATCACTTTCGGAATCTTTGTCAATACTTTTTTTCGTTTTTCTTAAAAGAACTTAAAAACAATAATGATGCGAAATATGATTTTATTCTCATTTCGTAAAATCCCGAACTGAAGAGCGATATAAGAGGGCGTAACTCTATCTATCGCGTGTATAGTCGGTTCAGTTCTTCAACGGAAAGGCCGGTGAACTTGGAAACAAGGTCAACAGACATGGCGTCGGCGAGCATAGAACGCGCTACGTCAATCGCTTTTTCGTAAGCGCCTTCAAGTTTGCCTTCAAGTTTGCCTTCATCCCTTACCCATTCACGAGCCTTTCTCGCCAAAACCCTCTTCGCTATCGGTGGTATATACATGCCCTCATCCCTTTCTTCACACAAAACGTCAAATTCTTCATCAAAATCTTTCAAGAAATTTTCAAGGCTGAGGTTCACTACGCCTTCAATAAAAAATCCTACTTTCATCCTCACGTCCAACGGAAACCCATACATTTTTAATAACCTTATCATCTCTTTAGCCTGTTCGAAACGCTTTGCCTCGCTTTTGCCAGCTTTGGCTATTTTGACGGCGGCAAGGGCGGATATAGCCAAGGGGTTGTGTTTCATGTTCAAAAGATATTCTTCGTCCAGCTTGTCTATAAAAATAGTGTGGTATTTATATACGGTTTCAGAGTCCAAGAACTTTGTTTCGTAACATGTTTCTTCGGTGACTCCTTTAGGCGTCGTGCGTATGGCCAAGGCCACAAAGGGGCGGGACAAGCGTAATGCTATAAGGCAAGAGTATTTATACATGCGCGCATTAAAAGGCTCTCCCCTGATCGTTCCTTGCACTTCTATATGAAGCAGGAGGCATTTTATCTCCCCTGTTTTAAGATGAATATCGACGAGTAGGTCTACTATCTTCTGTCCTCTGCGAGAGCCGGGGATACGAAGTTCTTTATTTAAGAATAAAGGTTCTTTTGTCGTATCCGTCAGCTTGTAAAGTTCAGGATAAAATATCTCTAACGCAGAATAGAGAAAAGACTCTAGAAGCTCTTTCCATAACAGGTCTATTCTGATTACAGGCTTTCTTTTTTTACGCATAATTTGGAATTATAGCATTCTCAATTGTGACCTGCACAAAAAAGGCTCGCAAAAATGAAAATTCGACGGGGCGCAGGGGCGGTTTGCGGTTTTTTATTTTCATTATAGAATATAATAGTTTTGTTTTGCATTTTTAACAGAATGAGGAGAGACGAACATGATAAATAAAATTAAGGCTTTAGCCAAAGAATACGAGAAGGAAATTATAGAACGCCGCCGCCATTTTCATATGAACCCCGAGATCTCATGGAACGAAACGGAGACCACAAAATATATCGCGCAGGAGCTTAGGAATTTGGGCTGTGAGAACATCAAAGTCGGATTTGGCGGAACTCAGTGCGGCGTCATCGCCGACGTTACGGGGGGCAAGCCGGGGAAATGCGTGGCCCTGCGCGCCGATATAGACGCGCTCCCCTTGAACGACGAAAAGGACGTAGCTTACAAATCACAGAAGGCGGGAGCTATGCACGCCTGCGGGCACGACGCCCATACGTCCGTGTTGTTGGGCGCGGCAAAGATTTTGACTCAGATCAAGGGCGACTTGAAAGGAAAGGTTCGCCTCATGTTTCAGCCGGCTGAAGAGTCCGGTATAAGGCCGGGCGCGAAGGCTTTGGTTGACGGCGGGGCGCTTGACGGCGTCGATGCGGCGTTCGGTATTCATGTTATGTCAACGATTCCATCAGGAGTTTTAGAATACCGTTCCGGCCCGTTCATGGCGGCGGCTGACACGTTGGAGATACTAATCGGGGGCAAGGGCGGGCACGGCTCCACGCCTGAGTCAGCGTTCGACCCTACCATCGCGGCGTTTCAAATTGGTAGCGCGCTTCAGTCCGTCGTATCGCGTGAGATATGCCCAAGAGACACCGCGGTTGTCAGTATTTGTGGAATAAAAACATCTTCTCACGTTTTCAACATTATCCCGGAGCGCGTGGAGATAGTAGGTTCCTGCCGCACGTTCCGCCCCGAGGTGCAAGACCGCGTCGAGGAGGCCATAGGGCGAATATCCCGCGGAGTAGGCGAAAGCCTGCGCTGCAAGATAGACCTGAAATATACACGTATCCTCCCGGCCACCGTCAACGACGCGTCTGTCACGGAGTTGGTCAAGTCGACGGCCGAGAAGCTCATGGGCGCGGACAAAGTCAGAGAGTCGGCGCTCATTATGGGCTCAGAGGACTTCAGCTACTACGCTAACAAAGTTCCCGCCGCTTTCGTCAGCCTCGGCACGGGCGCGCCGGAGAAAAAGACCGATATGCCCCACCACTCGCCAAAATTCGACGTCGACGAAGACGCTTTATATCTCGGCGCAGCCCTGCACGCCGCCTTCGCCTGGACGTTCCTGAATCAGGAGCTTTCCGAAAAGGGGAAATAACATGCGCGTTTCGCCCTATATTTTCAGAGAATACGACATTCGCGGCCTTGCGGACAAGGATTTGACTGACGAGACCGTCGATATAGTCGCCAAGAGCTTCGGTACGTGGCTCGCCGCGCGCGGCGTAAATAAGGTAGTCATAGGCGGAGACGTGCGCCTCTCGACCGAGCGTATAAGGCGCGCGACTTTACGCGCTCTCGCATCCGTCGGAATAAACATCGTGGACATCGGCGTCGTGACCACGCCAATGCTGTATTGGAGCCTTTATCACTTAGGGCTTGACGGCGGCGTAATGATAACCGGCTCTCACAATCCTTCCAACATGAACGGCCTCAAGTTGACTTTCGGCAAAACCACGATCTGGGGCGACGACGTACAGGAGGTAAGACGCATAGCGGAGCGCGGAGAGTTCGTAAACCCCAAGGCGCTTGGCGCAGTCGAATCACGGAACATAACGGACGATTACATTTCAATGTTACTCTCAAAAATAAAAATCAAACGAAAACTGAAAGTCGTCTGCGACAGCGGCAACGGCACAGCGGGAGACGCCATAAGCCGCTTTATGAACGGCCTTGGCTGTGAGTGCGTCTCGCTTTACGGAGAGCCTGACGGACGCTTCCCCAATCACCACCCAGACCCGCAAAAACGCGAAAATTTGAAATTTCTTATAGATAAAGTCCGGGAAACCGGCGCGGACGTCGGCTTCGCTTTTGACGGCGACGCCGACCGCATAGGCGTGGTTGACGAGCGCGGCAACGTCATATTCGGAGACCTTTTGATGGTTCTGTACTGGCGGGAAATTCTCCAAAAACACGGTAGCGCCGAGGTCATAGTCGAGCCTAAATGTTCGCTCGCCCTGCCGGATGCTGTGACGCGCATGGGTGGGCGCGTCGTATGGTGGAAGTCGGGGCACTCGGTCATCAAGGCTAAAATGAAGGAGATAAACGCGCTCTTCGCCGGTGAGCTTTCGGGGCACATGTTCTTCGCGGACGAGTATTACGGCTTTGACGACTCGTTTTACGCGGCGGCGCGTTTGCTGCGGATAATAGCCGACTCCGGCAAAACCCTTTCAGAGCTTATGCGCTCCGTCCCGCTCTATCAGGCCACGGAGGAAGCGCGGATACCCTGCCCAGACTCGGAAAAATTCGCGGTTATAGAAAGAATCAAAGAAAAGGCCCTCAAAATTTACGAGGGCTCAGTGCTGGACGGCGTGCGTATTTTCTATCCGGACGGGTGGGGACTTATCAGGGCATCGAACACGCAACCGGTCATAACGACGCGCTGCGAGGGAAAAACCGAGGCCGCGTTGCGCTTTATTATGGAAGATGTGAAGCGGCGAATTACGGACGAGGGCCTGCCGTCGTTTGAGTGGACGTTTTAGCATATTCAGTATGGACATTGATTACTCCAAGATTTTGTTTCCCCGCAAACTTCCGCTTGACCTCGAAAGTTTTGGGGGTTTTAAGAAAACGGTTCTCGAAATAGGATTCGGGAACGGGGAATATACCGCCCAATACGCCGCCTCGCATGATGACACGCTGGTTATCGGCATGGAGGTGTCTCCATCATGCATCGTGAGGTGTCTCAAGAGGGCCGGAGATCTTTCAAATATAAAGATAATTCGTGCCGACGCGCGTTTTATGATGAGGGAACTTTTTCCCGACGCCTCGCTTGACGGCGTTATCATGAATTTTCCCTGCCCCTGGCCCAAGAATCGTCACGCCGCTCGCCGCGTTACGGACGCGTCGTTTGCCGATTCGCTTTCATCCGTCCTGAAGCCCGGCGGAACCTTTGAGCTTGTGACGGACGAAGAATGGTACGCCGCGGACGCGGCGTCGGCTTTGGGATACTTTGAAGGGATGACAGCGTACGCGCTCGAAACTAATCCGACTCGCGCCGTGACCACGAAATACGAGCGCAAATGGCTCGATATGGGCAAAAATATCACGAGGTTGCTTGTCGCCAAAACGGACGTTTTCGTCGGCGCGGCGAGCGTTAGCCGAAAAACATGGGAGTTTTACAGAGAAAATGACGATGGCGGTGAATGCGACATGATGCACATAAGAATCGATAAAGCGCTCCCGACCGGCGGCCTCGGGTTTTTATTCGGCACGGGCGGAGAGCGCGAAGAGGCGCATTGGGCTTTCAAAAAATCGTACGTGTCATCCCGTGCGGAAGACTCGTATCTTATCGAGACAATCTGCGCGGATTTGGACTTTGAACAGCGATTTTACCTTAAACTGACCGAGCGGAACGACGACGGAAAAACCACCACGCTGATAAAGCCGGACGGCACGTCGCACGTATACCTGACGCCGGCGGTGCGCTTCGCCATTGAGGACATGGCAAACCGCCTGTCGACGCAAGCACAGGCATGAAGGAAGTTCGCCCGACGTCGTCCCGCGTGCTGGCGGCCCTCTTCAATATTTTGGGGAGCGTGGACGGGTTGTCATGCGCGGATATTTTCGCGGGCACGGGGCGCGTCGGGTTGGAGGCGCTGTCAAGGGGCGCGGCGGATGTTGTCTTTGTCGAGGTTTTGCGGGACCGCGCCGCGTCGATTGAGCAAGCCCTTCCGTCCGAGCTTGGCGACCGCGCGACCGTCCTGTCTTTGGAGCTTCGCAGAGGCTTGGCTTGGCTGAAAAAACGAGAAAAAACTTTTGACGTAATCTTCGCCGACCCTCCGTACGGGGAAGGCTGGGCGAAGTCTCTTATGTCCGTTAAAAACTTGGATGAACTTCTGAAACCAAACGGGATTTTTATAATGGAGCGTTCGACACGCGAGCAATTAACAGCCGCGCCGCCCTGGGTTGTTTTTGATGAACGAGTCTACGGCGAAACGACGTTGTCTTTTTTGAAGATTCCTATACAGAATTGAGGGAATTTTTTTGCTTCGTTTTAATATGAGGGTCTATGGCTGTCAGATGAACGTCTACGACAGCGACAGGGTGAGGACGGCTTTGATTCGCAGGGGCTGGCTTGAAGTGTCGGAGAGCGACGCCGAGCTTGTTATTTTTACGGGCTGTAGCGTTCGCGGCAAGGCCGAGCAGAAGGTCTGGAGCGAGCTTGGCCGGTATGAAAACGCATGGAACAAAAGCAAGCGTCCTTACGTGGCTCTGACCGGCTGCATAGCTCAGAGCTTAGGCGAAAAGGTTTTCACCCGATATCCCTGGGTGAGGCTCATATCGGGGCCCCGCCATATCGGACTTTTGCCGGACGCGTTAGAGCGCGTGATGAAAAACGGCTCGCGCGTAGCCCTGTTGGACGAAGATCAGAACGAGTTTTGCGACCTCGACGAGTTTTCGGAAACGCGCGGCAACATCTACCGCGCTTACGTGACGATAGCGCACGGATGCGATAATTTTTGCTCTTATTGCATCGTCCCCTACGTCAGGGGGCGGTTTATTTCGCGCCGTCCCGAGAGCATTCTGAGCGAGGTCAAAGCCCTCGTCAAAAGCGGCGCCAAAGAGATAACCCTCTTAGGCCAAAACGTAAATAGCTACGGCAATGACTTTCAAAAACACACCCCCGAGCTTGCCAGTTATGATTTCGCGGCCCTGCTTCGCGCCGTTGCGCGTTCTTCCGGCGTAGAGCTTGTACGGTTCGTGACGTCCCTGCCGCAGGACTTCACGGAAAAAATAGCTAGCGTCATGGTGAGCGAGCCAAACGTCGCCCCGTCTTTG
>BNVG01000118.1 GCA_025997935.1 Synergistales bacterium
TCAAAGAGTCCGATGAAGTAGTGGTCTGCCCCGCTTGCGATATTCCGCATCACAAGGAATGCTGGGACGAAAACAAAGGCTGCACGACTTTTGGTTGCAGTGGACAACACTATGAGGCGCGAGAGGCAAATATATCCGATGCTTGTCCTAAATGCGGCGCGCCTTTGGGCTATGGACAGGCGTTTTGTCCAAAGTGCGGTCAGGGGGTCGGACTCACACTCGATTCGTCCGTTGCGGCCGCCATAAACCAAGTAAACGATAGTGTAGCCAAGAAGAACAAGAGAAAAGCAACTGCTCCCATTATAGCTGTTGCCGCAGTTATCATTATCGCGATTATTGGCGTATTCATTAATAACGCAATGTCGCAAGAAGCAAAAAAACAGTATCTCTCCAACGTAAAATCGTTTCAAACAGACGCGCGAACAGCGGGTATCACTTTGAAAGCGGCAGCCAAAAGTATAGACTCAGCGCTTCGTGAAGCTCAAGATGCTCAAGATGCTCAAAATAAGGTGTTTGCGGCGTTCTTGTTAGTCACTATACAACAAAGTAACATTAAAAGATTATACGAAGACATCAGAAATCTGCCCGATGCCTTGAGGGATGATTCCGGTCTCAGAGAGATTCGTGATGCCGCCAGAGACCTCTACAATGCATATACTGACTTTTACAGTCTTGCGATGCTCCAAACCGGAACTTATAACTCATATTCGTATTTGGCTGATAATAATAGAAAAGCGAGCGACTTTGATTCCAAGTATCGCGCGTTAAATAATTTATTAGATTAGTCTTACTTAGCTAAGGTAAAAGGTGAGGTGCGTTAAAATGGCAAAAATAGACGTTGTTATCATCGACGCGACGGGCAACAAGGAACAGAAGGTTGGCTTACCTGATGATGTGAAGTGCGGCATTATTATGGTCAAGCTGATTGAAAAAATCAAGCTCCCCTCAGTGGGCCCTGATGGCAACCCCATCAGCTACAAGTTTATCCACAAAGTGACCGGTCGTCAGCTACTTGAGACTCAGACTCTGAAAGAAGCCGGAATCAATGACGGGGATGTTCTCCGATTACAGCCGGAGATTACGGCGGGCGTCAATGAGTGATGACCGATAACTTAGAGCTGACGGAAACCGACTTCGCGGAAGACAGATACGCCCGACTGCGCTTAATTCCCTGGTGGGAGCAAGAGCGGCTTCGCAACGCGACCGTTATGGTAGTCGGAGCTGGCGCGATAGGCAATGAATTGATCAAAGACATATCATTGCTTGGCGTCGGGCGCGTTCTCGTCGTCGATATGGATACCATTGAGAATAGCAATCTTGCGCGGTCTGTGCTGTTTCGCGCAGGTGATGTCGGGCGATACAAAGCGGAGGTCGCCGCCAAGAGAGCTATGGAGATGAACCCCGACATCAAGGCTAAGGCTCTTATACTGAACGCCATCGACGACATAGGTCTCGGCGTCTTTCGGCGGGTAACCCTTGTCTTAGGTGGACTCGATAACCGCGAAGCGCGGCTTGCCATCAATCAGGCGTGTTATAAGGTGAATAAGCCTTGGATTGACGGCGCTATCGAAGCGTTGAACGGCTTTGCTCGCGCATTTACTCCGCCTGACGGGGCGTGTTATGAGTGTACGATGACGGAAACGGATTGGAAACTCATAAACAAGCGCAAATCGTGCACGATGCTGACACAAGAACAAATGAACGAAGGCAAGATTCCGACGACGCCAACCTCTTCGGCTATTATCGCGGGCGTTCAGGTTCAGGAGATGTTGAAGCTACTCCACAGTGACCGTGATTTACCCACTCTCGCCGGGAAATGCTATGTTTTTAACGGGCTCACTCACGATTCGTATGTCGTCGAATATCAACGCAAGCTGGACTGCATGAGTCATGATACTTACGGGAGCATTGACGAAATGCCGTGGTCTGTCCATTCTCTCACGCTTGGCGAACTTATCAACGCTGTTAAAGTCGATATGGGTACGGACGCGGTTGTCGATTTTGACCGCGATTTCGCTTCTGTTGCCGCCTGTTCGTGCGGCGAGCGCAAAGACCTCTTCGTCCCGGTGCATAAGCTAAAAGCCGAAGCTATCGTTTGCCCTGAGTGCGGCGCGACTATGGGCTTTGAGCGCTTCCACTCATTAGATGGAACGGAAGTTTTTTTAGATAAAACTGTCGGAGAAATTGGCGTTCCGCCTTTACATATTATCTCGGGGCGGGCTGGGACGGCTTCAAAGTATTATGAGTTTTCGGCGGATGAACCTGAAATATTCTCTGAATTTACAAAGGAGGACAACATTAATGGCTGAGATGACAGCGAGACTGCGAAGGATAGTCGCTGATTGGGAACAAATCAAAAAAGACTTTGCCGGGCACAAGAACATCATCGTCACCCCGGCCCCCGGCGAACCGCCCGAGAAATACAACGTGACATATTTCGTCAACGGCATATATCTGTTGCCGGACGGGAAAATAGAAATTCTCGGTCGCCACGAAGTCGAAATCACTCTCCATGCGGAATACCCGCGCTATAAGCCTATCTGCAAAATCAGTACGCCGATTTGGCACCCAAACTTCCGTGACGGGCAAATTTGCATCGGAGATATTTGGGGCGCAGGCGAATCCTTGAGCGACATCATCATCAATATTGGCGACATGATTCAGTACAAATCCTGGAACTCATACAGTCCGCTTTCGTCAGAAGCTGCTCAGTGGGCTATCGAGAATAAACACTTGTTTCCGGTTGGCACAATCGGTTTACACATTGCAGACTACACTTCCGCCGCTGACGACATAGATATTGATGTATATAGCAACGGCCAAGACGACACCGCAACGGAAACGGTGGCGGCAGGCTATTCGCCGTATAAAAGCCTGAACGCGGACGCGAGCGCCAATGATTTTGAGATCACATCCGAAGAGCTGGCCGGTATAGAATTTGTCCCCACCGCGCAGAGAATGCAAACCGTATCTCACGGCGGTTTAGTGGAGGGCAACAGAATCAATTTCAAAACCATTTTCTTCAAGGGCATTATATGGGCGTTTATCGGGGCGATAGTGGGTTTTGCCGTTTCGGAAGCGCTTGATGACGCGATAAGCAACATTCAAGTATTGAAATGGATGGGTCATTCCGATGTGGCGGCAGTAGCCGAGAAAGTCATGAGTTCCGATTCAAACAATATACTTGAACTGTATGGTTTATTGAGCAAAACTTCGCTGTCGCTAAGCGAAATTGAAGCCGTTATAAAAACGGCAACTCGGGTATCAACGGCTATATTTGCCGCGTTGCTTGCTTTGGGGCTTGGGTTGTTTCTTGGTATCGGAGAGGGTGTTTATTACGGTTCAAAAACACAAGCGCTGCGATATGCTTTGATTGGATCGGGCATTTCAATTGTAGCCGGCTTTTGCAGCGGTTATATCGCGCAAGTAATATATTCTGGGATGTTGACTAATGACGCTTCGACAATGGCAAGTGCAACTGTGCGCGGCTTAGGGTGGTCCATAATGGGTCTCGGCGTTGGCGTTTCGGTCGGTTTGATTAAACTTGAACTACGTAGGTTGATGTTTTGTTCACTCGGAGGACTTACAGGGGGGTCTCTTGGCGGTTTCGTTTTCAACTTTGTCGTCAACATAGTGAAGTTTGGCCCTAACGATACCGGCACTATCGCGAGAGCTATAGGTATCGTCGTGATGGGATTGCTCATAGGTCTTGGCATTGGCTTGCTGGAACAATTCGCGAAACAGGCGTGGCTTAAAGTCATTCGCGGGGAGTTTGAGGGCAAGGAATACCTTGTTTTCGCGGGGACGACCAGCATTGGCAACACAGGCAAGAACACCATCGTGTTGTTCAAAGACAAACTTGTGTCGCCGCACCATTGTGACATAGTTTTAGAAGGCAGCAAGTATGTTCTCATTGACAAAGGCACACCGCTCGGAACGGTTGTAAATGGCACGAAAACGAACAAGCACATCTTGAAGCGAGGGGATACCATAGCGGTCGGCAATTCTGTATTAGTGTTTAACACTAAGTAATTGGTGTGACTTTGTGAAAAGGGCGTCAATATGAAAAGACTGCGCAGGATGTTGAGCATCATATTTTTTATCGGCGCCGTATTGTGCGCCCCCGTTCAGGCAATCGCAATGGGTTTTGACGCGGAAACTATCTATGAGTCCATTGTGATTGTGCATTCCGATAGCTTAGTCGGTAGCGGATTCGCTATAAGCGAGCATAAGATTGTTACGAACGCTCACGTTATGGCGAATGCCGACGCTGTTAGCATTCAAACTTACGCGGGTGAGAAATACGACGCGGATGTCGAAGCAATCGATACCGCGTTAGATATAGCGGTCTTGAACATAAAAGACAAGAGTTTTGTTCCGCTCAAAACCGCTGACGAGGCTTTGTCTAAGGTGGGGGATGATGTGTACGTTGTCGGCGCGCCGAGTAGCATGGCGTATTCATTGACAAAAGGCGTTTTGTCGGCCAAGAATCGGGAGATAGGTTCGCGTTTATATTTACAAACCGACGCCGCCATAAATTTCGGCAATAGCGGAGGACCCTTGCTTAACGAAAACGGCGAAGTTCTTGGCATGAATACGTTGAAACTCGTGGACAGCGAAGGAATAGGTCTCGCAATATCGATGAAAACCATAGAAGATTATCTCGATAGTTCCGAAGATGGCATTGCGTTGCCGCCTGTTAAAAGCGATAGTGCGGTTGAGAGCCTTGTTTTAACCTATATTCAAAACAGCAACCTCGTTTTGATAATCTTATTATGCCTGTCAGGTATTCTCAATATCACGCTTGTTACTGTTTTAGTGTATGGCAAAATGAGGTCTTCTAAATGCGAGCCTAATGCGTCAGAGCGAACGGATTTTGAAATCGACATATTGGAGTGAACGGCAATGACTAAACATGAGCAGAACACCACTTTGCACGAAACAAGCGCGGCGCAGTTGCCAGTGAATTTTGTCCTAAGCGGCACAGTCGAAAACACAGACGTCAAGGTATACATTCACCAAAAGGCTTACAAAGCTATAGAAAAATACGCACATTCTGATACGACTAAAGAATTGGGGAGCATATTAGTCGGAGATTATACCGAGAGCTCTGGCAAAATACATGTCGTTATCAAAGGCGCCATCGAAGCCAAATACACCGACGCCTCCGCTTCCACGCTGACGTTTACTCATGAAACGTGGGATTATATTCACAAAGAGCAGGCGCGCTTGTTTCCTGACCTTAAAATACTCGGTTGGCAGCACACTCATCCGGGCTACGGAATCTTTCTCTCCAACTATGATATGTTCATTCAGGAGAATTTTTTTAACCTGTCATTTCAGGTCGCTTACGTTGTAGACCCTAAGCAAGACATGAGGGGCTTCTTTCAGTGGAAAAACGGCAAGGTGGAGAAACTCAATGGTTTTTATATCTTTGATGAAGTCGGCGCTAAAATCACAATTGAGCCGGATGCCAAAACGCCTACCTCTAAGGTTTCCCCTACAAGCGGCAGAAAAACACTTGCGTTGATGGTCGCTATCCTGTTGATCATCGCAGCGATGTCGGCATCATCATTTGTCGTCCTGCGCTCCGAATTGCAAGAACAAGCAAGATTGCAAGAAGGATTGAAAGACATCGTAACATCTCAGCAATCGAGGTTGCAAGAAGAGTTTAAGGACATTATTGTCTCTCAGCGACAAGAAACTTTGGATCAAAGAGATAAATTGAAAGAAGAACTCAGAGAGGAATTTGCTGAGTCACTACAAGAAATTTTGGCCAAAGAGAAAGATTCGCCAAAACCGCAACGAGAACTCACGAGTAACCCGATAAGCTCTGACAGCTTAGTCGAGATAGAGGGAATCCTCAACAAACTTGATAGTCAACAAATTGCCATTGGAGTATCGTTTGTTTTCATCTTTGCGTTGTTTTTCTATATTACCAACCTCAAAGCTAAAAACAAACGCCTTCAAACTCAACTCGACGATTTGCACAAAAAGGTGAAAGAAATTCATGAACCCATCTTCCCACACGACAGGAAATGATATGAATATAGCGGAGGCGGATGTTTAGTTTCGGGGTTGGGCTTTTGCGTTTTCGTCTTGGCGGTTATCGCGCTGCGAAAAAAGCGTGGATAAGCGTTAATACCAAGTTGCCTTCAATAAAGATTCAATATATGATACTCCCTGAAAGGGGAGATGATCATGCGTACACCAACAC
>BNVG01000119.1 GCA_025997935.1 Synergistales bacterium
TATGCCAAAGTTGTCTTCTTCCGAACCTTTGCCGCCGCTGACTCCGGCCACACCAGCGCCGAGCGCCAACAAAAACGGCACCGTTATGGGGCCAGTGGTGACGGCTGAGGCGTCAAAGGCCACGGCCAGATAATCCGACGAAAAGACAGCTAAAGCAAACGTGAATATGTACATCACGATAAGCATGTAGGATAGCTTGAAGCGGAAGAGGACGCGCATCATAGCTCCGACCAGAAACAGCCCCACTCCGCCGGCCACGCTGGCAAGCAAGATAAAGTTAGGAATGGACGGCACTTGTTTGCTCATCACCTGTAAATCAGGCTCCGCAACAGTCACGATAAAACCAAAAACGAAACACCCGCCTATCAAAAGCGCCAGGTTTTTCGACTTCAGCAATGCCGAGCCTATATGCACCCCCATGGGCATCATGGCCATCTCCGTGCCGAGCGAGAAAAGCGTAAGCCCTACGATGAGCGTCACCATGCCGAAACCCATCAAGGCGATCGTCCCGAGCGGTACGGAGACTATGGTGAAGTGAATAAGCAAGATAACGCCGCCTATAGGCAAAACTGCCTGTAAAGACTCCTTGAGTTTTTCGAGCAGGATTTTTTTCAATATACGCGCCTCCTTATAAGCGGACAACCGACGCGCTTTTTGCGTCGTTAAGCAGATGACCAACGACCATAGGGAGTTGTGTCAGTCGCTTAGGGTCTTCATCAGCGTTTTTGCACATTCAATATCCGCGTTGCGTTGCCGCGCCGAAAAGACTCAAGCGTTTCGGAGCTAACGCCACTAAATGAAAGCATTTTATCGTACCGCTCCGAGTCTAATATAGGGTAGTCCGTGCCAAACAAAAATTTACCGGCCAAGCCTCCCGCCTCTATCATCCTCAAGACATCGGCGCCGTAAAGCCAAGGCAGAGCCGCGAGGTCGTACATGGCGTTTGACAGATACAACTTCATCTCCGGCATAAGTTCGTATAGCCAAAGCCCTCCGCCGAGGTGAGCGAATACTACCCGCGCATCGGGATGGTTCATACAGAAGGCGGCGGCTTCTCTGGGCCCTACGTTGCCCTTGCCGACGTAGTTGTGCCCAACCGGCTCAGCCGTGTGTATAAGCGCGAACATGCCGGTTTCCGAAATGGCTCCCGCAAACCTCCAGGTTTGAGAGATGTCCGCTATATCTATACCCTGCCCCTCCGGGAAAAGCTCGCCGACGCCGATAAGTCCGGCGTCGGCGCAACGCGTTATCTCCTCGTCAAAGCCGCGCGCCAAGGGCGGAACGGCGCATAAGCCGTCTAATTTATCGGGGTGGCGCTTGACGCAGTCGATGATATAGTCGTTACAGACTCGGCAAAGCCCCAAGTCCCGAAAGGCAAAGCCGCCTACAACGGCGCGAACGACATTGTCGCGCTCCATGCGCGGCAGAAGGTCTTCGAGCGTGGCCCATTTATGTACGTTGTTGCTTGCAAGCGCGGCGAAATAGGGCTCGTTTTCAGCTATCTTGTCGTGCGCGCGTATAACGTCCGGCGGATAGAGGTGAATATGAAAATCTATCGACCCTCCACTATTCAAACTCGTAAGCCACCACGCGCACGGGGCAACCGCTCGCGCCCAATAGTTTCAGGGGGAAGGCCGTTACTAAGCGCTTCTTGCCGTCCATGACTTCCTCGGGGTAGTTTATCTCCTCGATGATGACTATGTCCTTTTTGAGCAGAGTAAGGTGACATGGGCAACCTTTTTCGGACGACCCCCAGCCGCCGAGGCTCAGTGTGTCAGTGCCCACGGCGCGCACTCCGGCTTCGACCAAAAGCGCGGCGCCCGAGCCGTCGAGATACGGCCACTGCTGAAGGTATTCCGCGTTAAAGCCGCGCTTGGCCCCCCAGCCGGTGTTCATCAAAAATATATCGCCCGGCTCCACCTTCGACATGAAAGGCTTCAGCATATCAGCGTCTATCGGGGAGTCGAGTTTCGCCTTGCCCCTAAGATCGGCGAAGAACGCCGGGCCCGCGAAATGGTCAAGGCTCAGCTGGTCTACCGGGCTTCCGTCGCTGTAAAAATGAAACGGCGCGTCAAGGTGGGTGCATGTGTGAGTATTGAACGTGAGGGTCTCGGCGTTGTAGCCGTGCAGACACTGACGATACGTGACGTCGACGATGTTCGGAGCGTGGCTCGGCCAGCCGGGGCAGTTGTGATACAGAGTGTGGGTGAGGTCGTAATATTTAACCTTTTGTGGCGTCATAATAACGGTCTCCTTTCGGTTTATAAAAAAGTTTTGCAAGAAAATTATCGGCTATGAGAAGATTTTGTGTCGAGCGTGAATTATTGTTTTACCTTGGCCTTGCCGGTCATGGACTCGATGTCGAGGCGCGCGGCCCATACCGGCATTTTAATTTCGCGAAGGTCGATATGCGGGCCGTCGTATTGATCCATAAGGATGTTCAGAGCCTCGGTCTTTTCATCTATATCCTCTAATGTTTTTACGACGCCGAAGCCCGTCACGCTCTTAAAGTACATACTAAAGGACTGCGCCGCGTCGCCCCTTATTACCTCCGCGTCTATGGTCACTTGAAAACAGGCTTTCTGATTGAGTGACAGTATGTCTCGCTTCATCCCCTCGAGAGCGCCGTGAAAGTAGAGCTTCATGTCTTTGTAGCCGTAGCAGAGCGGAACGACGTACGGCCAGCCGTCATTGCCCGACAAACCCAAGTGCAAAAAATTCGCGCTCAGCAGAACGTCCTCCATCCATTTTATATCCGTAACCTGTTTGTCCTTACGCCTCATCTCGCGCATTTGCCGCATTGACAATCCCCCCGAAAACAAATACCAAAAAGCCGCGCATAACCGCACGGCCTTTTAGCGAAAGCAGGATGGAAAAATCTGAGTCCTATTTAGTTTTGGCCAGCTTTATCTGCTGGATAACATCCTCCGTGATGTCCTGACCCCCAAAATAAACGGACGCCTTCTCAAGGACGAGAGTTATTTTTTTGTTTTTCGCCACTACACGCACGGCCTCTTGGCAGTCTTTGAAGATAGGCTCCATCAGGCGCTGCTCGTCGCGCGCGAGTTCCATGCGCTTTGCCTGAACGAGCTGCGATTTCTTGGAGACGTCGGTCTCCTTGTCAGCGGCGGCCTTGGCCTCGCTTTCCTTTTGTCTTGCTATCTGCTGAAGCTCTTTTGTAGCGGCCTCAAAGCCCGGGTGCTTAGAGACAATTCCCTGAGAGTCAATAATTCCGATAGTGTCCGCAGCCTCCGCGACAACGCTCATGCAAAGCACGGCCAAAACGGCCAGCGCGCCAAAAACCAAAATTTTCTTCATAAAACAACGCCTCCCAAAATCGAAAAAATAATAAAATCCTGAAATTCCAAAACGCTAACCCTTTACATTGTACCACAGGCAGGGGCGTGCCGCCTCTGCCTGTGGCCCGTGTCCGCCGTTTTCCGTTTCACGCCCGCGCGAAGTCATCCTCAAGGCGGATGATGTCGTCCTCGCCGAGATACTCGCCACTTTGCACCTCTATTATCTCGAGGTCTATCTTGCCTGGGTTTTCGAGGCGGTGCGTCGCGTTTTTCGGGATAAAAACGCTCTCGCCCTCATGGATAAAGCTCTTTTTACCGTCTATGTCGACAAGCGCCGTGCCGCGAACAACGACCCAATGTTCGAGGCGGTGACAGTGATACTGCATACTGAGCCGCTTACCCGGCGTGATGATTATGCGCTTGATTTTGAAGCGATCCTCTTCGCAAATTATCTTATAAAGCCCCCAGGGGCGGGCGTTTTCCGGGGCCTGCGCCACCTCTTTGCGCCCTTCCTCTTTTAGTTTTTCGACCACCGCGCGCACGTTTTGAGATGAGCCGCGCTTTGTGATAAAGAGCGCGTCGGGCGAGTCGACGACAATAAGTCCCTCCACGTCCGATATGGCCGTCAGGCGGCTTGAGCTTTCCACAAAACAATCCGAGACGCCAAGAGACATAACGTCGCCCAAAAACGCGTTGCCCCGCTCGTCCTTGTCCAAAATGTCGCGGAGCGAATCCCAAGAGCCCACGTCAGACCAGCCGGCGTCAAGCTCCACCACCGCCACTCGAATGGCGTTCTCCATCACGGCGTAGTCGAACGAGACGGACGGCATAGACTCGAAACCGGCAAAGAAGCTGTCGTATCCGCTCTCCATCGCCGCGAAAAGAGGCGGGGATGTTTTTTCGAGTTCGCGTCGAAGCGCGCGAAGCGTAAATACAAAAAGTCCGCTGTTCCAAAAATACTCCCCGCTTTTTATATATTCCTCGGCTTTCGCCCTGTCGGGTTTTTCGACAAATTGTTCGACTTCAAAAGCGACCGCCTCTCCAAGCCGTGTACGCGCGCGCTTTATGTATCCGTACCCCGTTTCCGGGTGAACGGGCGTTATTCCGAGCGTGACCACGTAGCCCAAAGAGGCCGCGACTACAGCCTGTGTAAGCGCGTCTTTGAAAGCGTTCACGTCTTTTACAAGATGGTCGCTCGGCGTGACGATGACAAAGTCGCCGGGTTTCGCGCCGTCTCTGAGTAGACGTGAGCAGGCCAGAAGAATAGCCGGCGCGGTGTTGCGCGCGCAGGGCTCCTCTATAAGAAAATCGTCCAAAACGCCGACTGCCTCGCGCGCCTGATAGTTGACCAAGGACTTCCAATTGACACCAGCGACGGCGCGGATGTTCTCTTTTGGCATCACGGACAGCAGGCGCGTTATAGTATCCTGTAACATCGTGTTTTTTCCGGCGAGTGACAAAAACTGCTTGGGCAGTTCCGCGCGGCTTTTGGGCCAAAGACGCGTACCGCTCCCTCCGGCCAAGATCACTCCGTATATATTGTGTTCAGGCATTTTTTGCACCATCCGTCAAATTTAGCTTAGCAAGGCGAGGCATTTTTTTGATG
This sequence comes from Synergistales bacterium, assembly GCA_025997935.1. Taxonomy (GTDB): domain Bacteria; phylum Synergistota; class Synergistia; order Synergistales; family Aminobacteriaceae; genus BNVG01. The sequence continues at coordinate 4,906 of BNVG01000119.1, forward strand.
GCGGCCTCCCGCCTCATGGCGTCGCTTTTAGATGAAAATTCCTCGCTGTACGCAAGCGTCACGGGTCGTCGGCTATACGTGTATTTAGCGCCCTTTCCGTCGTTGTGCGCGCGGATTCTTTTTTCGAGGTCGTCCGTCCACCCGGCGTAAAGCGTACCGTCGCGGCATCGCGCTATGTAAACGTATGGCATTATTTCCCCACTAAAAGCACAGCGCCGTCCATCAGGTACTCCATGCCCGACCACACCGTCATGAACATCGCCGCCCACATCAGCGCCATGCCGCCCGGCAAATTCAGTATAAGGAACGAGAGAGCCACTATCTGCAGGGCGGTTTTGATCTTGCCGCCGCGCGACGCCGAGATTATCACGCCCTCAGAGGCGGCTACGAGCCTGAGGCCTGTCACGACAGATTCTCTCGTGGTGATGATAAACACTATCCAGGACGGTATTCTGTGTAGCTCCACCAAGGCCAGCATGGCGGCTATCACCAACACTTTGTCGGCCAAGGGGTCTATAAATTTGCCAAGCGTCGTCACCATCTTTTGTTTACGCGCGATGTAGCCGTCAAGCGAGTCAGTAAGGGCCGCCGCGATAAAGACGCCCCCGGCCAAAAGGTCTCCCCACGTTGTTTCGCTGTATCCGAGGGCGTAGAAAAACGGGACGGCGCCGGATATGGAGCTTCATTTTGTACACCGCGCGGAGAGCGGACGCCTTGCGGTTATGGCGCTTTTCTTCGACAAGGGCGAGGAAAACGTGACCCTCAACGCGGCATGGGACGAGATAGCCAAGTTTGACGAAAAAGCCAAGCCAAAACCCCTGAAAAACGTCTTCGCCATCACAAACCTTCTGCCCAAAAACCTCGAAACCGTTCAATACAACGGCTCTCTCACAACTCCGCCCACAGCCGAGGGCGTCCTCTGGGTCATCCTGAGAGAACACGCCAAGGCGAGCCCAGGGCAGCTCGGCGCTTTTAATTCTGCCGTCGCTCACAACGCCCGCCCCATTCAACCATTGAACGACCGCATATTCTATAAATCGGAGCACGGCAATAGAAATTAAACTGATAGTAGATATGCGTTTTAGAGGCTTGATATTTTAGAGACTTGATGTAGGCTTTTAGGTGTTCGATATAGGCTTCCTGAGGAGTTGAAAAGTATGAGAGCCGCGAAAACAATGCAGAGGTTCAAAAGTATCAAGAAAATCGGCGACATAAAAA
>BNVG01000120.1 GCA_025997935.1 Synergistales bacterium
TAGGCAAAAACCAATTCGTCTCCGTTCTCGCGATTATTTTGCCGCTCGCGAACTTGCGTTTTCATATCTTGCCTCATATAATGAAAAATATTTATAGGACTTGGGCGAGTATAGATATTTCCTCTTAAAGACTTTTGAGCGGTTGGTATTTATATTCGCGTTGATGATTTTTCCCATCGAGTACGCTATTACAACTCTTTTATGGAGAGGTAGGCATAATGAGACTTTTTATTTTAATGCTGTCAATGGTCAGCGTCGTCAGCTTCGGCTACGCTTTGGCCGGTTACGGGGGCGGCTTTTTTGACAAGGGCCGACCTGACTATATAATCTGGGGGCTTGCGTCGGGCTTTTTTTGCGCGTGTCTTGCTATATATCTATGGAAAGGCTGGCTGGCTGGCGTGGTGCGTGAAATAGAAAAAGAGGAGGATTCAAGCAATGACGTTTAATCTAAAACTCAAGGAAAACTGCGCTTACAGCCTGATAGCTCCGACGAGCATGGGCGTACGCATAACGCCCTTTGGGCGTCAGCCTTCGCATACGTCAACTTTGTTCGCGATGCAGGCAACGAGCGCGGAGAGCAACGTACTGACCATTTCGTCGAGCCTTGGCCTGAAAACAAAGGTGTTGACAGCTTTTGTAAAGGACAGCCCAATAGCGCGCTTTATCAAGGACGACCTCCGAAGCCGGGGGGTGGATTTTGAGGGCAAAGAGCTGCCCCAGGACGGCCCTTGGGGTTATCGCCACCAGTTCAACATCGCGGACAGCGGCTTTGGCGTCAGGGGGCCGAGAGTTCATAACGACAGGGCCGGCGAGGTGGGGCGGACTCTTTCGGCGGCTGATTTCGACCTGCCGCGCATATTCGGCGCGGACGGCGTTCAGATAATACATATATCCGGGCTTATAGCGGCGCTTTCAAAGGAGTGCGGCGAGTTTTGCTTGGAGCTGGCGAGGCAGGCCAAAAAACACGGCGCGAAAGTCTCGTTCGACCTGAACTACCGCGCCTCGTTTTGGAAGGGGCGCGAATCGGAACTATCCGCCGCGTTTGACGAAATAGCGTCGCTATCCGATATTCTGATAGGCAATGAAGAGGACTTTCAGCTTGCTCTCCACCTCAAAGGCCCCGAGAGCGGCGGCAAAGATTTAGCCTCTAAAATGGAGGACTTCAAAGGTATGATCGCATCGGCCTCCGCAAAATATAAGGCCGTACAAGTCTTCGCGACGACGCTCCGTCAGGTGGTCTCGGCAAACGAGCACCTCTGGGGCGCTATCCTGAGCGCGGGCGGCGACTGGCACGTCGTCGAGCCGAGAGCGATAGACATACTCGACCGCATAGGCGGGGGTGACGGCTTCACGGGCGGCCTGCTCTACGGCGCGCTAAGGGGCTGGACGCCCGAGAAATGGGTGCGCTTCGGCTGGGCCTGCGGCGCTCTCGTCACGACTATGGAGCAGGATTACGGCCTGCTGACGGACGAAGAGCAGGTATGGAGTATCTATGAGGGCAACGCTCGTGTCAAACGCTAATATCGAAACCAAGGCCGACATCGGCCTGATAGGGCTCGCCGTCATGGGAGAAAACCTCGTGATGAACATAGAGAGCAAGGGCTTCCGTGTCGCCGTCTACAACCGCACGGCGGACAAAGTGAAAGCGTTCACAGAGGGAAGAGCGAAGGGCAAACAAGTCGTCGGCGCTTACTCGCTCCAGGAACTCGCCGGGCGACTCGCGGCCCCCCGCAAAGTGATGATGCTGGTTCGCGCCGGACAAGCCGTAGATTCGCTTATAGAGGGACTTTTGGAGGTGTTGTCGCCGGGCGACGTTATAATCGACGGCGGCAACTCGGAGTTTACGGACACGTTCAGACGGGCCGCTTACGTCGAGAGCAAGGGCTTGCTTTATATCGGCACAGGCGTGTCGGGCGGCGAGGAAGGCGCGCTCAAAGGCCCCTCTATGATGCCGGGCGGTTCACCGGCCGCCTGGGGCTTGGTGAAGCCCATATTCCAGGCGATATGCGCGCGCGTAAACGGCGAACCCTGCTGTGACTGGGTTGGTGAGGGTGGCGCCGGGCATTTTGTGAAAATGGTGCATAACGGCATAGAGTACGGCGACATGCAACTTATAAGCGAGTCGTATCATCTTATGAGGACTCTCTTGGGCATGAGCGCGGACGAGGCGCAAAAGACCTTCGAGGCCTGGAACAACGCGGAGTTGGACAGTTATCTCATAGCCATAACGCGTGACATTCTGGGGCATAAAGACAAGGACGGCTCCCCTTTGGTGGATAAGATCCTCGACGCCGCCGGACAAAAAGGGACGGGCAAGTGGACGGCTATTTCGGCTTTACACGAGGGCGTACCGCTGACCCTCATAAGCGAGGCCGTCTACGCGCGCTGTCTGTCGTCCATGAAGGAAGAAAGGGTCGCGGCAAGCGCGGCGTTCCGCGCCGACTCAGGCTCGCCCGCGCCGGTTTACGACGGCGACAGAGGCGAATTTATAGAGGACATCCGGCGCGCTCTCTACGCCGCCAAGATAGTGTCCTACGCGCAAGGCTTCGCGCTTATGCGCTCCGCAGCCGCCACTTACGGCTGGAGGCTCAATTACGGCGGCGTGGCCCTGATGTGGCGCGGGGGCTGTATAATACGCTCCGTCTTCCTCGGCAAGATAAAAGAGGCTTTCGAGTCGAATCCATACCTCACAAACCTTCTGCTCGACCCGTTCTTCAAGGACGCGGTGACCGAACGTCTTGACGGCTGGCGCAACGTCGTGGCCACGGCCTCTCTTTTGGGAATCCCGACACCCGCCATGAGCGCCGCGCTGAACTACCTCCACGGCTACACATCGACAGAACTACCGGCAAACCTTTTGCAGGCGCAACGCGACTACTTCGGCGCACACACTTATGAGCGCGTTGATTCCCCGCGCGGAAAATTCTTCCACACGGACTGGACGGGAGAGGGCGGCGCGACGTCAGCGACGACTTACGCGGTGTAGAGGCTTTATAAAGTTCTTCTTTACGCCTGATACAGCACTCGGATTAACACCGCCGAAGCTGCCATTATCCTCAACTCCGAACATAAAATAACCGCCGTAACGGTTTGAGAACGACGACACGGATTCAAACGCTGTTCGTAAGTTCGTTTGTGCAACGTTTGAATCCGATGGACACCCCTTCATCGTCGCGGATTAATTGTTTGAGTTTATCAAGCACTCGGACGCCCCCCGCAACCGATATTGCCTGTTGAGCGGCCTCAGAATATTCTTCATCCTTGTATTCTAATCAATGCTGTTGTCTAGACAATCAAGCAGTTCATTCAAGCTATCGTTGCGACGCCTAACCTCAATATATAAATTTCCATAATCCAATGCGTGAACCGTTCTCTGAACTTCACTTTTCCTTTTTCTGTAACCGACACCAACGCTATTATATATTTTTTTAAGTGTTTCCGCAGGGTGATGAAGAATTTCTGTAGAATCGACAGTCACGTCAATTTCTGCAATTTTATTAACTGAGGTGATGAGCAACTTTGGTGAAATTTTGGCGTAATGGAGTTCTTCGGCGATGAACCACGCTTCAATCTCGTTTATTGCCAAAATTATATGTATCGGAATGCCATGCGTTGGGACTCCGTACGCTAAACTTGATTTTAATTTGGCAATGTCGGTAAGAGGATACGCATCGCGAATCCCGATTACACTTGAAAAGGACTGTTTTGAAAGTGTAGGCAACTGCTCAATAATATCCGATTTAACCGTTGAATCGCCACAGCAATTGTATATTACAAAATAGTAGTCAGTGGCTGTAGTCCGCGTTGCTGTCTGAATGATAGTAAAATTTCTTCGCCCCACTGAACCCGAAAATTGTTGAATTTCAACAGCAATTTTCTTTTCGCCAAATATCTGTTTTACTAATTCTGAGGTAAAATACTGCTCCGTTTGCCCTTCGACAAAAATGGCTATTTTTTTCATGCATTCGCCACCGGCTATCTTGCTTCGCTGAGAAAATCACTTGTCAGTAAATCAAAATTGGACAAGCCTGTATAGCGAAATTCCTCAAATTTGTCCTTGGAATTCGCGTAATTATGCACCGAACAAACGCCGCCATCACGCTGAATCACCTGCCAGTTTTCAAGCGGCACATTGTTCATCACGAAACGATCATTTGTTGACATAATCAATTGAATTTCATTTGTTTCAGCGACAGACGACAATAGATTTATGAGGCTTGTTGATCGGTCAAAGTCCAACCCCTCTCCAATATCATCAATAAGAATGGTTGTCGGCAATTGTTTTCTTGTGTTGTACACCAACTGGATAATTAGTGACAAGGCGCGGAACATTCCCTGTGAAATATCAGGCTGAAAGAGTGGCATTTCTCTGCCATTTTCAATAACATAAATCATATTCAATGTGCCGTTGGGAATTGGCAACTGAATGTGTGGATTTGGAGCAACATCAACAGCCGTAAGCTCGTATCCGATTATTTTCATATATTCCAGTATTTTATTATTAAATTCATCGAGGTATTCCTGTTTCCCTTTAGCAAATAAAGCAGCAACTTGATTTGAGTCATGCGGATCAGCAACCAGTTGTTCTATACTTGTCGTTGCGAATCCACTGTCCTTGCCCAAAGGACTGCCGAAAGCATAAAATCTCAACCCCTCTGCCCATTCAAACAGTTTATCAAGATACGAATGTTGGATTTTATCGCGTCTGGCGACTGCTACCAGTTGATTTGTAGGTACTTGAAAGTCAAGCATACTGCCGAGTCTCTCCGCAAAGATCTTGCCTTCGCCATTATTTGAGCGCGAAAATTTTTCCTCTCCATTGATAGTGAGCTTTTCTTCAACGACCTTTTGCAGAGAAATTCGCAGAGTATAAACATAGGTATCATTGTCATCCGACAACTCAATACGATAATTGCAGGAGTTAAACATAAATGGCTGTACGCCCCCCAGCAGATTGGCGAGCCAAAGAATTCTGTTAATAGTATTAGTCTTTCCTGTTGCATTCTTGCCAACAAGGAGGTTGATTCTCTCAAGTGCCAACTCAGTTAGCTCCCAATAATTAGGCTGTCCTTCAAATTCGGAATAGACGAGCTTCTTCAATATCATCTTCCTGCCCTCATTTCAAAACATGACAATTAGCTTATTCATGTTTGCTAACCAGTTGTTTATATTAATTTAATTGTCGATGTGGATACGCACGCTTTCAGTAGGCGCATGAAAATTTGGGTTCCAAATTTTCTCCTGTTGAACCGATATGCGAACTCGTCAAAGTGGCTTTGGAATGTCCCCGAATGAATGCTTTCAGGTTGGAAATCGCTTTGTGCAACCACAGCAGATGTCGGGGATTCTCCTCATGGTAAAGTTTTTCAATGATTACTTCGTATACACAACACCCTTTACCTCTCAAGATCGTTCGGAGTATACCACATTTGACCTACCTGAGACAAGCTGATTGTCATTTGACTTTCCCCATTTTTTCAAGCGCGCCTCCAAAGGAGAAGTTGATTTGAATGCGGCGGTCTCTCAAAGAGCATTTGAGATATGATGTAGTTTAAGATGAGGAGGAGAGACTGTGGCTCAAACAGATATAAAAAGAGGACGAGGCATGGGAAATTTGTAAAAGGTGATGTTGTTGTCGTACCATACTTCCCGAAACCCATAGCTTTTATCACGGCGACAATGTATAATAACGCGCAAAACGGTATCTAAAGGGTGTGTTCGCGTGACCGATAAGCAATTTATATTATGTAGCATAAACCCTTATAAATCAGCGCTTCCCACCTTTACAGGAAGTGAATTTCGGCGTATAATTAACACAGAACACAGAACACAGAACACAGAACACAGAACACAGAACACAGAACACAGAACACAGAACACAGAACACAGAACACAGAACACAGAACACAGAACACAGAACACAGAACACAGAACACAGAACACAGA
>BNVG01000121.1 GCA_025997935.1 Synergistales bacterium
TGGACGCGAATGGAACCTGATGGGGTGTTGCTCATTCCCGGCGGACAGGGCGCTCGGATTTTGGTTGACGACCCCTGCTTTATCGCCGCGCTACGAGAACGCGCTACGGCGGCGCAATATATTTTGACCGTTTGCACCGGCTCGGCGCTACTGGCCCGCACCGACTTGCTTGATGGCAAAAGAGCCACAACCAACAAAAGGGCTTTCGCTTGGGCTACGGCTCAAAGCGCTAAGGTCGCTTGGCAAAAAAGCGCTCGTTGGGTAGTTGACGATAATATTTACACCTCGTCAGGCGTCTCCCGACGGAGAGTACAAGCGCAAACTGTAAATATCGGACTTATCGATTATCTCCGCCGGCCCCAACGCGTCCAAAGTCTCAAAATCGTCAAATAAAAGTATGTTAAAGGGTATAATCATAAAAATCTTCACATCCTATGCAAAAGATACCTCACTTTATCACAAATTACGTATAGGCGTGGACGCAATTTCCAAAAATTAAGGGAATAGCGGCAGTCGGGAACATCTTGTATATCGCCGCCATATAGAGAGCTGTTTCATTTGGCAGTCGAAACAGGTATTTTGTTTTGTCACTCGCGCCGCCGCAGTGAGCGAAGAACTTGAACAGGCGGAGAACAATATAGAGTTGACAGAAAACGTCACGGCAGGGGAAAATAGCTACGGGGTGAGCGGATTGGAGAAGTGGGAAAGAGCGGGAAGAGTTCGGGAGATAAAGGCGTTAAATCCTGTAAATGCTGAAGTTGGAACGCCTTTGGACAAAAAGAGCGCGGAAAGCGTTGTTCGTGAGTTTGGTCCCATGGAGAATGAGCACGATGGTAGAGTGGCTCTTCTCCCTATGGCTACTGTCGGAAAGATACTTAAACATCAGGAATTTGACGTATCTACGATACTCAGGGATATTCCAACTCTTTTCAAGACTTCGATACGCGCATGGTCTGAGTCTGAGGTTCTGAAAGAGGGACACAAGGAACATCCGAACATAGCGGCGTTTCATCATTATGTGAATAAGTTTACTGATGGAGCCGATACGTATTTTATAAGGTTTGCAATAAGAGAATCGAAAACAAAGAACGGGAAGCCCGGAGAGAATAATATCCACTCAACAGCTATAAGCGATATGAATACATATAAAAATGACGACGATTCTCAACGTATCCGGATAGTAGGCCCGGGCGAAGATAATTCGTCGTCATTTATAGATACAAGGTTACAGGAATTTTTTGATTCTGTCAACAGCGGCTCTTCGCAAAGCGCTCCAACCATAAACCCGGTCTTAGGAAGTCCGCCGCTGTCTGAGGGGAATTATAACACAGGCGACGCCATATATAACAAAAACCCAGCTTGATAGCGGGGTTTTTTATATATAGCGCAATGTGAAACTTGTGTATGGTGGGCCCACCAGGACTCGAACCTGGAACCTTCCGGTTATGAGCCGGTGGCTCTAACCACTTGAGCTATGGGCCCTCGAAAATCACGAAGGAGATTATACATCTTGAGGAGCGCTAACGCAAGCCGGTTTTAATCAACTTCAGCAATTTAACTCACGCTTCTACGCTGATGCAACTTACGGGGCAGCTGCTCTCGGCCTCTTTCACCGCAGGTTCCGTCGTTTCGGGGCGCGAAACCTCAGCGACTCCAGACGCCTCGTTCAAACGAAAGACATCGGGGCACACCTGACAGCACACGCCACATCCTATACATTTCTTTGGATCCAGAGAAACTTTCATAATTTACACCCCGCAAAAAAGAAAAATAAAACTAACTTACCATAATTTTATTACTTATACCTCGCCTCGTCAATGTCACGCGCAAAAAAATAAACCCGCAAAAAATTAAAGATTGGATTATTTTTAGGCCTCGCCTTTTTTCCTCCATCTTGTTTCCTCCGTCATTTCCTCTCAACAATCTTCCTTTATCAAGCCATCCACCATCTCAGCCCCCGCCACAAACTCCGACACCAACACCAAACCAGCGACATCTGAGAGCGTCTCCTTCGTTTCTGGTTCGATTGACATCGCTTCAAGTTCTTTCAACAGGGCGTCTATCTTGCCCACGTTCTCAGAGAGCAACGCGCTTTTAAGTCGCGATAACGCTTCCTGACATTTCGAACTTAACTCTCCGTCAGTCACTTCTAACTCTAAGTCAATCACTTCGTTTTCTCCCTCACGCGCGTACTCCGCAAGTATCAGTTTTATCCGGTCGATAAGTCCGGACAGATTATCATGAAAAGCTGGCAGTTCAGCCTCGATGAAATCAATTTCGCTGTTTTTCCCCGCTTCCTCCAGTGTGGCCGCCATACGCGAAATATCCTCCGCTCCTATGCTGGCTAAAGCGCTTTTCAGCGTGTGTACCTGCGTGGTGAAAAGCGGCAGTCCCGCTTTGTCCGGCGTTTCCTTCAGTATTTCAAGACGTTCTGTAGCATCCTTACAAAACAGCTTCAGCACTTCGATATAGTTCGCCTCTGAGCCACCTGTCATGGCAATGCCGCGCGTCGTATCCATGCCTTCGATCTCAAAGCCTACGGTTCGCGAAACGGGCGCTTGTTCCGCAACTGGTTCCGCTTTTTCCCATTTCTCGCGAGGAACCCATTGCTCCATCATCTCGTTAAGTTTGGCAATTTCTATGGGCTTTGCCAGGTAATCGCTGAATCCATTTTGTAAAAACATCTCTCTCATACCAACCATAGCGTTGGCGGTCAGCGCTATGATGGGAACCGTTTTGAAATAATCGCCCTCTATGGCGCGAATAGCCGCCGTCGCCTCCATGCCGTCCATTTCCGGCATAGCGTGATCCATAAAGATAATGTCATAACGGTTTTCCCGCGCCAGCCGAATCGCTTCAATACCGCTAAGGCACGTGTCAATTCGCGTTTTGTAGGGAACCAGCAATCCTTCGGCCACTTTCAGGTTGGTGGCGTTGTCGTCCACTATCAAGAGACGCGCGGTAGGGGCGGTAAAACGCGCCTCTATATTTCCCGTCCTGGCGTAAGCCTTGCCGGAAAATTCGCCTATGGGGGTGAAGTCCGTACAGGTTTGCGTCAAAGTGACCGTAAACACAGAACCCTTGCCGTATTCGCTCGCGACTGAAATATCGCCGCCCATAGCTATGCATAGACTGCGGGTAATAGCTAAGCCCAAGCCCGTACCTTCAATGCCTGTGTTGCGCTTTTGATCAATCCTGACAAAATCTCCGAACAGTTTGTCCATGTCCTCCGCCTTGATACCGACGCCGCTGTCCGCGATGGAGAATGTGAGTTTCACCGCGTCAGCGCCGACGCCGACGCCGACACGCTCATGAGATACGGCGAGTTTCACAAAGCCTTCGCTGGTGTATTTAACAGCGTTGGACAAGATATTGAGCAGAATTTGCCTGACTCTTGTCTCGTCGCCAGTTATATAGGCGGGAATATCCGGCGCGATGTTAGCGAACAATTCAATAGGTTTGTCTTCAATGTACACGCGAATGATATTCAGCACGTCGTTCAAGAGCGATCCTAATTCATAGGGCGATAGGTTCAGTTCCATGTTGCCCGCCTCAATTTTGGAGAAGTCCAATATGTCATTGATAATTGAAAGCAGGTTGTTCCCGGCGACTTTTATCTCCGCGATGTATTTCGCGCCTTCCGGCTTGCCATACTCTCGCTCCGCCAGTTCGCTCATGCCGATTATCGCGTTCATCGGAGTGCGTATCTCGTGAGACATTGTTGCGAGGAAACGCGACTTTGACCTGTTTGCTTTCACCGCCTCGATACGCATGGTCTCTTTTTCATCAATGGTCTGCTTATAGCTGTCGATAATGTCAGCGACATTGTTCAGTAAAGTGGCTATTTCGTTTTTATACGGGGTATGCATATCGAGGAAGTTTCCTTCTTTAACCTGTTGGATAACGTGAAGAGCGTGTTTGATGGGTTTTTTGAGAAGCTCGATCAGCGGAAACAGCAACACAAGCGATATGATAATCGTTGCGAATATAAAGTTTTGAAGCTGGCTAATCTGAGATAGCAGATAGGCGACATAGTTATTGTAAGCGTCCTGCCCGGCAATATCCACGCCGTGCGCTACTGACATTACGCTGTCCGCGATGTAGGACAGCAGGACTCTCGTGTTTTTCATTCGATTGAGAACGCCCGCGTCACGATTGGCCTTTATTGCGGAGTAAATCGCGACTATTTCGGGTATATATTCGCCAGTCATCATATTTTTCGCCGCGTTCATTTTTTCAAGAAAATCCGCGATGATGAGTTTGTCCATAAACGGGTCTTTCTCTATTGACGAAATAATGCCGTCAAAATCCCTGCCGAGCGCCTCTGAGGAGACATTGAACCTGTTAAAAAGCGATTCCGCCGCCTCGTGATCATTTATGTAAAGGTTCACAATCATACTCTCGGCTATTTGCGTGATATTGTAAAAATCGGCGCGCGCCCTTTCCGCGAGGTTTTGGGTTTTAATTGTGCTTCCAAGCAGTATCGAACAGGCGTGATGGCAGTTTATAATCGTGCCGACCGCGCGGAATGAAATCACCGAGAAGGCTATGATGATAAGAATTGATATGATTGTAAACCGTAATATTAGCGGGATGTTGTGCAGTTTGTTCATTAAAACATTCCCCTTTTCCATTGAGGCTTGCGGCCACGCCAGGATAGTTGTCCGTTCGGTATGGCGCTTCACCCTTTTACAGCAATTGTAACATTTTAGTTTCCCAATTCCACCCCTTGCGCTCAAATTAGCTTCTCCTTTGGAGGCGCGCTTGAAAAAGATGAATATTTTTATTCTCAGGACACAAAAAATGAGCTAAAATACAAGGTGGCGAGGTACAGAATATCGCGAACTGCTTGAGTTGGGTGGAATAAATGACAGAAAGAACAGTAATCGCAGTGATAATGGGTTTTGTTTTGTTGTTAAAATTCCTTGTGCATTCTCTGTTAGAGACAGCGGTTAATTAACTTTGAAAGTGCTTATCGAAAAGGCCGCCGCAAAATATCTTGAACGCCTAAACGAGCCTATGAAGAGTCGTATACTTGACGCTTTACAGGGGCTCAAAAACGAACCGCCGACAGGCGATATAAAGGCTACAAGCGGCAATTTACAGGGCTTATATAGGCTTAGGATAGGCAACTATCGTGTATTGTTTGCGATACGAGATAATAATATTTTTGTGACAAACATTGCGCCACGCGGACAAGTTTACAAATAGGGGGCGAACCATGAACGAAATAGCAGTCAGAGAAGAATTACAAGCGATTATAGAGACATTGCCGGAGCGGAGCTTATACGCGATAAAGCCATTGTTGAATTTTCTGCATGACGAGCCAGTTATTGAAACGGATTTAACAGACGAAGAACGAGGGCTTATTTTATCGGGCTTATCGAAATATGATGACGATCCGACAAGTTTTGTTACTCTGGAGAGCTTAGTATAATCATTCCGCCAATCACACTTAAATCCTTATATTGACAGGATTTAGAAGCATGGAAAACATCAGATAAATTATCCCTTGACAAAACTTAATCTCTATGGTTCCATATCACGTTATAGAGATAAACATAAACCGAAGAAGCGGAGATTAAACCGTAGGCGCGCCATAAGCCTCAAAACTTAGAGGCAAACAGAGAGCTGGGGAAAGGTGAGAGCCCGGCGGAAGGCGAGACGGCAAATGGGCCGCTGAGGGCGTGGGGAAAAGGAAAAATGCACAATCAAAATTTTCCTGAGTATGACGCGACGCGGCGTCGGCGTTAAAGGACGGGGAGCGTGTTGGCGCTTTCGCTAAAGATGGCGGCTTTTGGCCGTTAAACAAGGTG
>BNVG01000122.1 GCA_025997935.1 Synergistales bacterium
ACAGAATGAGCCTACACTATTTCGAGCTTCCTAAGCTACCTGTAACAGTAAACGCGGATAACGGTTTAGAATTATGGCTTGCTCTGTTCAACGCCGAAACGGAAGAAGAACTAAAACAAATCGAAGCCCTGGAGGTGCCGATAATGGAAGAAGCTATAGGAGCGTACCGTGGTATCACCGCCACTGATGAGTTCAAGGAGATAGAGCGTCTAAGGACGCTTGCGCGTCATAATGAAGCGTCGGCGTTAGGACACGCGCGGCGAGAGGCGACAGCTAAAGCTAACGCTAAATGGCAGGCTGTCGTCGCGAATAAAGACGCGGCGTTGGCGAACAAGGAAACGGCGTTGGCGAATAAGGACGCGGAGATTGCAGCTAACAAAGCTGAGATCGCGCGGCTTCGCGCGCAACTCGGCAGGGATTGAAGTGTGCGAGATCAGAAAAAAGAAAGTGTGAGTATTGCAAAATGATTGAAGTTCATCGTATAAATGGCGAGCTTTTTTTGTTAAATTCTGATATGATTGAAACGGTAGATATTACGCCGGACACTGTGATTCGACTTGTGAACGGGCATCGTTATATAGTCAAAGAAAGCGGAGCCGATATTGTCGAAGCCACGGTGAAATTCCGTAAGAACGCGGGTTATTCTTGTGTTCCGTTTGGGATTCCTCTTGTAGAAGAATAACGGCGTAGAATTAAAATTAACCGGTCGAGGGGGCGCAAGCCTTGGATATAACTACTGTAGTGGGGCTTCTTATGTCTTGGATTTTGGTTTTGGCGGCGATGAATGCCGGCGGAAATATAGGCGCTTATTATGACTTTCCTTCTATATTGATCACCATCGGAGGAACCGCCGGAGCCGTTATGTGTTCAAACCCGTCCGATATTTTGAAGTCTGCGGGAGGCACTCTCAAGAGCGCGTTTGTCTCTAAAGACCCAAACCTTTTAGGGATGGTGCAGACCCTTGTAAGCTTCGCGGAGAAGGCTCGGCGCGAGGGGCTTTTGGCTCTCGAAGCCGACGTGTCGGAGCTTGAGGACGAGTTTTTGCGAAAATCCATTCAGCTTGTGGTTGACGGAACAGACCCGGAATTGGTCAAGGCGATTTTGGATACCGAGATAGGTATTCTCGAGTCTCGTCACTCGTCCTCAAAAGCCATTTTCGACAATATAGCCGAGTTGGCCCCAGCTTACGGAATGATCGGAACCCTTATCGGCCTCATAGCGATGTTGGGAAACCTCGCTGACGTCAGCGCCCTCGGGCCTGGTATGGCCGTCGCCCTTATCACGACTATGTATGGCTCGATGATGGCCAACATGTTCAGTATCCCAATAGCAAAAAAACTTTCAAATCGCTCAAGCAAAGAAGTTTTGTCCATGGAGCTGATGGTCGAGGGTATCTTAGCTATCCAGGCCGGTGAAAACCCGCGTATTGTCGAAGAAAAACTAAAGGTATTCATGCCTCCCAAACTGAGAGCCGTTATGACAGAGCAGCAAGCGGCAGGGAAAGGAGAGGGTTAGATGGCGCGTAAAGAAAAAGCGCCCGAGGTGGCGGTCGGCGCGCCTCTCTATATGGCGACCTATGGAGACATGGTTACGCTCGTTCTGTGTTTTTTTGTGCTTCTCTACGCAATGTCTTCCATAGATTCCCAGAAGTTCCAGAAGGCCCTCATATCACTGAAAGGTTCTTTTGGCGCTATAAGCGGAGGGACAACCACTGAAGAAACCACCGAACCCAACACAAGCGGAGAAGAGGGAGTATCCGCCGGAGCGTCGCCGCGCTTGGAGCTCGACACTCAGCACGTAGCCTATACGGTCGAGAGCTATCTGCGTAGCGAGGGGTTGGACAAATCGATTCAGGTGACTATAAATCAGCGCGGCGTAACGGTTTCGATATCCGACCAATTTCTTTTTGAAAGCGGTAGCGCCGAGCTGAAGAACGACGGCAGGAGAGTGTTGTATAAAATAGCGACTTTAGTCAGAGACGAGGTTCCGGCTGTTTCCGTCGAGGGGCATACGGACGGCGTTCCTCTGCGCGGGGGTATATACCGCGATAACTGGGGTCTGTCCTCCGCCCGGGCGGCCGTCGTGGCGTCCTATTTAGAGAGCGAGGGAAGAATTACGCCGCAGAAGCTACAGGCCGTGGGTTATTCGGCGTACCGCCCGGTGGTGCCCAACGATTCTTTGGAGCACAGGGCGCTCAATCGCAGGGTGGATCTTGTTTTCTTGTCGCAATATCCAAAATAGAGAGGAATTGACCTTGACACCATGAAGAGAATTATTATTTTTGTCATAGTCGGGTTGGTGATGTTCGGTATAGGCTTTGGCGGCGGGATTGTCCTTGGGCGTTCCATGGCGTCCAGCGACGGCGCGTCAGGGGGCGGCGGAGATACCAGAGTTATCGATACCCCAGGGCCTATCGTTTCGCTTGGGGAGTTTACAAGCAATTTGGCCGGCTCGGGCAGGCACGCCATCACTTTCAGTCCATCATTGGAAACTCTTAACGACCAGGCGGCCGCTATTGTCAGCGGAGTGTGGCTTCCCAGAGTGAAAAACGCTATCCTTCTCCTTGTGAAGGATAAAGTTTACGAGGATTTAACCAGCGCCGAAGGGGCTTTGCAGTTTTCGGAGGATATAAAGAGGACGCTGAACGCTCAGTTACCTGACATCAGGGGAGAAGTTCCGGTTGTTAGAGTTTTATTCGAGGGATTTGTGCTACAATAAAAAATATTTGAAATTTTTACATTACGATTCGGTTATTAAGGGCAGGTGAGAATTTTTGACCCCTGATGTGTTGTCTCAAAGTGAGATTGATTCTTTACTGAGCGCATTGACAAGCGGCTCTATGGACTTGGATTCGATGACCAAGGACGCGGATGAACGTAAGGTAAAATCTTACGACTTCAAGCGCCCCGACAAGTTCAGCAAAGACCAATTACGCGCCATTCAGATGATACACGAAGCGTTCGCGCGGCAGACGTCCACCGTTATGTCCACGTTGATTCGCTCTATGGTTTCTTGTGAGGTGGCTTCCGTCGACCAGCTGGCGTATGAGGAATTTGTAAATTCTCTTGTGCAACCGACTGTTATAGCCATGCTTGAGATGTACCCGTTCAACGGAAACGCGTTGCTTGAGATCAACCCCAATTTAGTTTTTGCCATGATTGACAGGCTTCTTGGGGGAAAGGGCGAGTTTAGCGGCAAGGCGCGTGAGCTGACGGATATAGAAAAAACCGTCACGGAGCGGGTTCTGATGCGTATGCTGGAGTTGCTCGAAGATAGCTGGAGCACCGTTGTCGATGTGAGATTTCGCTTTGAGAGCATGGAGAGCAATCCGTTTTTTGTACAGGTTTGCCCTCCGAGGGACATGGTTCTTCTTGTCATTATGAAACTTCAGGTTGGGGACGTGGAGGGGATGATCAGCCTCTGCATTCCGTATTTCCTGATGGAGCCTATTATCGATAAACTTTCGTCTCAGCAGTGGTTTGTTTCGACAAGCCACAAGAGCGATCCGAGCGTCCGCGAAAATCTGCTTCATTCTCTCGATCACATCAGGATACCCATGTCGCTTGAGCTTGGGCATACCATACTCAGTCTTGCCGACGTCTATGAGCTCGAGGAAGGCGACGTTATAAAATTGGATGAAACTGTTGACAGCAGTATAGATGTCAGAGTTGGAAATTATATTCGCTTCAAGGCCAAGCCCGGGACGGTGAACGGCGCCTTGGCCGTAGAAGTGACGGAAGTCCTTAATGCTGACGCCTTAGGGACTGATGGGGAGGAAAACTGATGGATGACTTGCTGAGTCAGGATGAAATAAGCGCACTGCTCGGCGGAGGTGACTTGCCCGCGCCGCCGGATTTGTCGGCGGAGGACTCTCAGGTTTTAGACGAGGTAGCGGGAGTTTTTTCGAGTTCCGAGAACAACGTATTCGGCATGTTGGCCGGCAAGGATGTCCATGTTCGTTTGGGCGAAACCGTAACTATTTCCCAGACGGAGTTCAATGAGAAATTCACGGAGGGGCCTTTTATTTTTAGGGCCACTTTTGGGGGTTTTGACAATATTCCCTTGGCTTTTGTAGTCGAAAAACGAGGCGCTTTGACCTTAGCCGACCTTATGATGGGCGGCACGGGCAATGACGCGCCCGAAGACGCCGGGGAAATTTATTTCAACGCCGCTCAAGAGGGTTTGAGTCAGGTTGTGGGTTCGGCTTTCACGAGCCTGAGCGGGCTTTTGGGCGGAAAGCGCCTTATGCCCGAGAATACTTCATCCGCTTTAGAAACCGCCGAATGGAAGGTTTTCCCTTCTCTTGGCGATGACGAAAAGTTATGGGGCAGTATGACCGAAGTGGAAATAGAGGGTTTGACCCCGTTTTCCATATGGGTCTCCGTCCCGCTCGACTCGGCCAAGACCATAGCTGAGGTTGTTCACGGCGTCATGGGGACAAAAGCGGCGGCTCCCGCCGCGCAACCGGCGGCTCCCGCCGCGCCCGGAATGAGCGCGCCATCCGGCGGCGGCGTTCCGTCTTTCGCGTCTCCGCCTCCCGCGCCGTCAAGAGGCGCGCAGCAGCCCGCGCCTATGGTTGACGTTCGCCCGGCTGAGTTTACGCCGCTTGTATCCAAAGGCTCATCGCCCGGCGCAAGCAAGATTGACCTTATTGCCGATATTCCGGTGCGCGTTACGGTTGAACTTGGTAAAACGAGAAAGAACGTCTCTGATATATTGGCCCTTACAACGGGTTCGGTTATTGAGTTAGACAAAATGGCCGGAGAGGCCGTTGACGTCTTGGTCAACGGAAAGTTGATAGCCAAGGGCGAAGTTGTCGTTATCGACGAAAACTTCGGAGTCAGGATTACGGAGGTTTTGAACGCGGCGAAAGCCTACGCGATGTAGAGCTTCGTATAGAGCCTTTTCATTTTTTAGGCTATTTTGTTTCTAAATGTTGTTTCTTTTCAGTATCTTGTTGAATGTTCATGATATAATGAGAAAAATATTACAGGATGTGGATGTGCGGAATTTTCAGAAGTTCCCGCGTCGAGCATAGAATCTTAGTTAAGCGAGGGGTTGCAGCATGGGCAAAAAGGTTCTTATCGTGGATGACGCTGCCTTTATGCGTATGATGTTGAAGGATATTCTCACGAAAAACGATTTTGAGATCGTCGGAGAAGCGGAAAACGGAAAGCTTGGCGTGGCGGCTTATCAGAAATTCAAGCCCGACATCGTGACTATGGACATAACCATGCCCGAAATGAACGGAATCGACGCCGTGAAGGCTATCAAAGCTCTGGACGCTGACGCGAAGGTCGTCATGGTCTCCGCTATGGGTCAGCAGCCGATGGTTATAGAGGCTATTCAGGCAGGGGCGAATGATTTTATAGTGAAGCCTTTCCAACCGGAGCGAGTCATCGAGGCTATTTCCAAAGTATTGGCTTAAATTTAACTTAAATTCAGGGGATTGCCTTTGGGGAGTTGCTTAAATTACGGGAGAGGTCAGTTTTGTTTCTTACGTAGCGCGCGCGGCTTTGGCTCTGGTTGTGATGGCCATTGCGGCGGTTGTCTTTGTTCGTTTTGCCGGAAGCAGGGGCTGGGCAAAGCAGAATGACGCGCATGTGAAAATTATGGCATCCTTGCCTGTGGGTAAGGATGTTTTTTTTGTTCTGCGATGCGGGCCGGATGTACTTGCCTTAACCTCCGGGCACACCGGGACT
>BNVG01000123.1 GCA_025997935.1 Synergistales bacterium
CCGGTAAATGGCAAAGTTAATAAACAGCCGAAAAACAGTGGCAGCGACAGCGAAAATATTTACCCGCTCTACGCCGCGAAAACGTATGACGAGCAGCCAATGCTGGGCTTGAAAATCAGCGGCGGCGGACTGACAACCACAACAGCGCTTACGCAAGCGCAAAAAGACTTGGCTGGAATCAGAACAGACGACCCTGTCGCCGCCGTTCTATGGGCAAAAGCGGGTATTTATGTAGACATAACCGTAAAAAACGGCTCTAAAAATATGTCTTTCGCGGCTTTTGTGTCGAACGCCATTAAAACTTACGCCGACTTCAAAACCAATTCACCTAAAACGAATATCCTATCACTCGTCAAATCCGTCTCAATTTCCCCCGACGCAACCCCGGCAAAGATCAGCGCAACTTACGATGAAACGACATACTACGCCGCCGAACCGCAGGCTGACGGGATAACTTACCTGATTAACCTCCCCGCCGGAACAGCCCCCTCCGCCCTGACAAAATTGAAAGTTGATTTTGTTTTGCCGACCGGAGCAACCATTTCGCCCGCGAACGGGAGCGAAATGAATTTTTCGGGCGGGCCCGTGAACTACACCGTCACGGCGGAGGACGGAACGACTACGAAAGACATTATCGTAGATGTGCGTATACGGGACGGCGTCCCAACGGACAATAACCACAATAATAACAACAACGACAACAATAACAATAACAATAATAACGACGATAACGACAATAACAACGATAATAACAACGATAATAAGCCTCCGCAGCCGGAAATCATCACAAAATGGCGCGATTCCGACGGAGGATGCGATACGTTCTCGTTCGGCATGCTCGGCGCGGCCATGATGGCAATGTTCGCGATTCGGAGACGGTAGAAAAAATTCGCGCTACTCCTTAAAGGAGTGGCGCGAATTTTTTTGCTACCCGAAAAGGGGTTTTGTTATAGGTTACGCGCCGTGGTCTGTAAACTCGGCGTCTACCGTGTCTCCGTCGGAGGAATGGTCGGAGGGGCTTGAAGGATCCTGTCCGCTCCCCTGCTGATAGAGGCGGGTCGTGAACTCCTGAACAACGTTGTTGAGGCTATTCTTGGCCGACTCAATGCTGGCCGTGTCGCCGGACTTGACGGCCGTCTTGAGTTCCTCGAGCTTGGAGTTTATCTTCCCTTTGTCGTCCGCGCTCATCTTGTCGCCGTGCTCCTCGAGCAGTTTCTCCGCGTGGAATATCAGGGTGTCGGACTCGTTGCGCGTTTCGGCGACCCTGCGCTTCTCCTCGTCCTCGGACGCGTGAGCCTCGGCGTCGGTCTTCATGCGCTCTATCTCGTCCTTGGAAAGGTTGGACGACTGAATCGTTATCTTCTGGTTCTTGCCCGTGCCCTTGTCCTTGGCCGAGACGTTCAGGATACCGTTGACGTCGATGTTGAACGTAACCTCTATTTGGGGGACGCCGCGCATCGCCGGAGGTATGCCGTCCAGCACAAACTGGCCGAGCTTCACGTTGTCGGTGGCCATAGCGCGCTCTCCCTGAAGCACCATTATCTCGACCTGTGTCTGGTTGTTGGCCGCCGTGGTGAAAACCTGGCTCTTGGACACGGGGATAGCCGTGTTGCGCTCAATGACTTTCGTGAACACCCCACCCAATGTCTCGAGGCCGAGAGAAAGCGGCGTAACGTCAACCAGCACGACGCCTTTGTGTTCGCCGGTGAGTATGGAACCCTGAATGGCCGCGCCCACCGCAACGCACTCGTCCGGGTTCACGCCCTTCGTGGGCTCCTTGCCGAGTAGCTCCGTTATCTTCTTCCACACCATAGGCATACGGGTGGAGCCGCCGACGAGAAGTATCTTGTCTATCTCGGAGGTCTTGAGGCCGGAGTCCTCTATCGCGCGTTTGGTCGGCGTGACGGTGCGGTTCAGAAGGTCAGCGCTCATCTCCTCGAATTTCGCGCGGGTGAGCTTCATCTCTAAGTGCTTGGGGCCGTCCTGATTGGCCGTGATGAAGGGCAGGGAGATGGTGGTCTCGGTCATGGACGAAAGCTCCACTTTGGCCTTCTCCGCCGCCTCACGCAGACGCTGCATGGCCATGCGGTCGTTCTTGAGGTCTATGCCCTCGGATTTTTTGAACTCACCCGTCATCCACTCCGTGACGCGCTCGTCCCAGTCGTCCCCGCCGAGGCGGTTATCGCCCGCCGTGGCCAGCACCTCAAAGACGCCCTCGCCCACGTCGAGAATGGAGACGTCGAACGTACCTCCGCCCAAGTCGAACACCAAAATCTTGTGCTCCTCGCGCTTGTTTTCGCCGTAAGCGAGGCAGGCCGCCGTCGGCTCGTTGATTATGCGAAGCACGTCAAGGCCCGCTATGGTTCCGGCGTCCTTTGTGGCCTGCCGCTGCGCGTCGGTGAAATACGCCGGCACCGTGATGACCGCCTGAGTGACGGTCTCCCCGAGATAGTCCTCGGCGTCGTGCTTGAGCTTCTGCAAAATCATCGCCGAGATTTCCTGCGGGGTGTACTTCTTGCCGTCGACGGTGACGTTGTGCTCTTTGCCCATCTCGCGTTTGATAGAGATAACAGTCCTCTCTATGTTCACGATGGCCTGACGCTTGGCGAGCTGTCCTACAAGGCGCTCACCCTCCTTCGTAAAAGCCACCACCGAAGGCGTTGTTCTCATACCCTCGGCGTTGGAGATAACCGTAGTCTGGTCGCCCTCCTGCACCGCTATGCAACTGTTTGTAGTTCCAAGGTCAATACCTACCACTTTAGCCATATTGCATTCCTCCCAAGAAGTGAATTTTTTAGTTAGTTTCGTAACTTTCGTCAGTCTTGTATCGTCCGACTCTTACCTGTGCGGCCCTCATTACGCGCTCATTGGAGCGGTAACCTCGGGCGAGTTCTCTTAAAATAACGCCGTCAAGGGCGGAGTTTTCGACCTTTTCGGTCTCTATGGCGTCGTGAAGTAGTGGGTCGAAGGGAAGCCCCTCCGCCGCGGCTATGACGCTCACCCCCATGTCCTCAAGAATAGACAAAAACTGCTTTTGCACCATACGCACGCCTATAAGCACATTTCTCGCGGGGCCGTCCTCAGGAGCTGTCAGCGCTCTGTCCAAGTTATCGAGCGCCGGCAAAAAGTCCGCTATGCGGTCAAGCGTGAGAAGCCTGACGATTTTGGTTCTTTCGCGCTCCGTGCGTTGTCTGTAATTGTAGAGATCGGCTCGGGCGGCGGCTAATTGCGCCTTCAAATCCTCCGTATCATCCGCCGCCGATATGTTGATTTCGGGCTCGACAAACCCGCTTTCTAAATGCACCGTTTCGTGGACTTGTGCGCTGTCCTTTAACACTTCGCTCAAATCCCGGTACAGCCCTTCGTCGGCGTCGGTTCCGACAGGTTTTATGTCATCGTATGTCTTGCTCTCGTCGCCCATTATGCTTGTCCTCCTTCTTCGTAAACTGTATAAATTATTCCTCTCTGCCCAGAACGTCGACCATCGCCTCAAGAATATTTATCGAACGCTCGTAATCCATCCGCAGAGGGCCTATAAGCCCAAGGACGGCCTTTTGCTGTCGCGTCTGAGCCGGAATGAGAATCATGGAACTCTCCGTCATGCCCTCGATGCCATCGGTTTCGTTCTCCTCGCCTATACTGACGTTCAGAGATTTGCTTTTTCGGCACCGCTCTATCATGCTGGCCAGCGGCCTCTCTTGCTCCAAGAGCGACAGGACGGCCTGAAGACGCCCGATGGTCTGGAAGTGAGGCAAATTCAGGATATGCTGCGCCCCGCTGCTGAAAAAGCGATAGTTCTGCATCGTCAGGAAGTTGTCGAGCTCACTTATAGCCATGCGACAGGCCTCCTCGACGCTCTCTAACCCTATAAGCACAAAATCATAAAGAACGTCCCTGACCTCGTTCCAGGTTCTTCCCGACGCGACGGTGTTGATTCTGTGCGTAAGTTCTTCTATAACAAGCGCGTCCACATCGCAAGGAAGCGCGAACTGCGAATGATGCACAAGCCCGCCCTTCAGGACGATAAGAGCCAAAATATGAGAGCCGCCCAAGGGCATGAGGTCTATATGCTGAATCTCCGTGTTGTCGAGCCCCGAAACCGCCGCGACGCCGACGCAGTTTGTGAGGCGCGAGAGCATGTTCGTGACGTAGCGCAGAAGGTCTTCGACGCCGCTTCGCCTCGTCTGTATTTCCTTTTGCCACTCGCCCGTCCCGCTCGGCCGCAAGCGCTCGCGCGAGGCCACGGAATCCACGTACACGCGGTAGGATTTCGCGGTCGGCAACCTCCCCGACGACGTATGAGGCTGATAAAAATACCCCATCTCCTCAAGGTCTGACATCTCATTGCGTATCGTGGCGGGACTCAAGCCCTTGATGTATTTTTTCGTAATGGTCCGCGAGCCGGCGGGCTCTCCCGTCTTTATATATTCGTAGACCACAGCCAGAACGATCCCCAATTGCCTCTCCGTCAGCATAGCTTATGTCCTCCGGTTTTGTATTAGCACTCTGTATATATGAGTGCTAATACATTTATTCTGTGGATAGATTAGCAACAGTTGTCGATATTGTCAACACATACATGAAAGGATGTATAATGATTTATAAAATTTTAAGTAATTTTTTGGAGGCGCTGAAATATGAAAAAAATTTTTTCCGTTCCGGATATGTCTTGCGAGCATTGTGTTAAGGCTATCACCAAAGCGTTGAACGACGCGAAATTTTCCGGCTTCGAGGTTGACCTGTCGGCGAAGGAGGTTCGCGTAGAGACGGATTCCCCCGACAAGATAATATCGCTTCTCGACGAGGCGGGCTATGACGCTACGCTGAACGTATAGGCGCAAGTCTTTAATAAATGGCTGATCGTTTGGTTCCCGTCTGCGGGATAAATAACTGCGGCGGGCGATGTCCGCTTTTGGCGGTCGTCAGGGACGGGCGCGTCGTTGAGATGCGCCCCCTGCCTCAGAGCGAAGAACCGCCTCTCAAGATAACGCCATGCGCGCGAGGCTTGTCGTACCATAAGACGTTCCTCGGCTCAGACCGCCTTCGCGTACCCATGAAACGCGTGGGTGAGCGCGGAGAGGGAAAGTTCGAGAGAATTTCATGGGGCGACGCCACAAAACTCATAGCGTCGGAAGTAGCGCGAATAGGTAAGCAGTACGGCGCGTCGGCGCGTTACGTCAACTACGGCTTCGGCAATGAGGGGCTTGTGCGTGGCAACGCGATGGCCAAAAACCTTCTCGCTCTGACCGGCGGCTTCTTGGACAGCTACAACAGTTACAGCACCGCATGCACGTCTTACACAACCCCGTACACCTGCGGCGCCACCGAGACGGGCAACAGCGCGGAAGATTTGCTCAACTCAAAGCTCATCATACTCTGGGGGCACAATCCATTCGAGAGCGGCTTCGGTAGCGAGGTCAATTTTTATCTGAGAGAGGCCAAAAAGCGCGGCGCGGAGATAATCGCGGTAGACCCGAGGCAAAGCGACACGGCCTTGGCTTTGGCCGATACCTGGATCG
>BNVG01000124.1 GCA_025997935.1 Synergistales bacterium
AACCTGGTTGCCGATAGCGTTTACAAGCCAGGGTTGGCCGTGCGTAAGATTCCATACTTTCGGATATATATCTTCCTCGAATACCTGCCCCGTCTCCGCTGTGTGCTGTTCGTATAATTCTCTTATCTCACCTTGCGAGAAATCTCCGATACGCAGGGATTTAGCTTTAATATTAAAGCAACTTCCGCCTGTGATAATATCGCCGTTTCCCATGTGTATACGATAATCCCGAACGTCGCGCACGCCGCAGAGTATGACTGAGATGGGGAATGACTTGGGGCGGTTGGTGTAGCCCTCGCGAAGCTGGCGCAGGACGGAGACTAATGTATCGCCTATAAGGGAGTCTATTTCGTCGATAAGGAGGACGAGGGGTTTGTTTATAGCTACGCAGACATTTTCGAGGATTTTAGAAAGGGCGAGATGCGCCCCAACGTTATTGATAAGAGACGGGACAGCGCCTACCGGAAACGAAATTCCGAGATGACTTTCGGCCATTCCAGCAAAGAGCGACACTATTGTCTTCATAGCCTCTCCTACGTCATTCCGCGCCGTCTGCGCCGGCTCGACATTCATATAAACGCAATAATACCGTCCGTCTTCGTTGATTCGCTTCACCATAGCCAAAAGAGAAGTCGTCTTCCCCGTCTGGCGCGGGGCGTGGAGTACGAAATAACGCTGTTGATCTACAAACGAAATAATTTCGTCATAGTCGATTCGGCGCAATGGGTCTACCATGTAGTTCATGTCTTCCTTGCCCGGCCCCGCCGTGTTGAAGAATTTCGCAACTGTGTACTTGTCCATGAGAACCTCCTTTGCGCTCGCCCCGCTCAAAGCCCGCGCTCCTTACAGTAAGCGAGATATTGCAACTCGTCCGTCTTGAAGTCGCAGCAACGACTCAGTAGCTCTGGCCTTGCCTTGCCGACGGTTATCAATCGGTATAGCTTTGACGCTTGCGCGAGTATCCGCAGTTTATTCGCGTTGCACCACGATAACTGATTGGCCAAAAGGTTCTTGTAATCAATTTCGCTTTTGGCGTCTCTCAACAAAATCCTAAGCTCGACAGGCGTCAGGCAGCTTATATGTATGGGTATCATGTTATTGAAATTAATAGCGCCCCACGCGCCGCCGTTTATCTTTAGGAAATCCAGCTGATTTTTCATGGCCGCGTGTTTAGGCTTGGGCGAAGTCAGAGGAGCGTAATAACGCATGTCCCCTATGCTCAGCAAGACGCCGACAAACGGGCGGGTTTCCTTGTTTTCCATAGTATAAGGGACGCGCGGGTCGGCCATCCTCAGAAAATCGCAGTATTCGGCGTCCGCGCGATAGAATGAAAGGTTCATAAATGCCTCCATTAAGAAGAATGGGCTGAGCAATGCCCAACCCATCCGCTTTTTCAGCTCCCACTCTATGGTAGGGTACACCGCTTTTTCAGCTCCCACTCTATGGTAGGGTACACCGCTTTTTCAGCTCCCACTCTATGGTAGGGTACACCGCTTTTTACCGCGTGGTTGTATTTTATCCGCAAAGAGACAAAATATCAACCCCTCGTCCAGCCTGTTATAGGCTCCTCTCTGTGCTTGTCGTTGTCCTTCCCTTTTTCTAATAGCTTGCCCTTGTCCATAAAGTAAACCCGTCCGGCCATGTTTGAGACATGGTCGCCTACGCGCTCTAAGTGGCGTGATATCCACATCTGGCCTGTCGCGGCGTGAAGCCTTTCCGCGTTGAGAACCCTTTCCTCGGCGCTCTCGGCCGGGTCGTTTATCCACGATGTCATCAGAGCAAGAAAATCGTTGATGACTCCGGCGTAATGTCTGTCGAGCAGAGAATCGCGGCGGCGTATCTCGCTACACTTGTCGCCGTTAGAGGTCTTGAACGCCTCCAAGACATCCCTCAGCATAGACCCGGCTATGTCCGCCATGTCCACGAGATTCTGAGAGATGGGAAAGCGCGAGTATTTCCGTAGCTCCCTCACCCAGCGGGCTATATTTACGGCCTCGTCCCCTATTCGCTCGAGATCCGTCATGGTTTTGAGAGTAGCGAAGATAAAGCGAAGCTCGTCCCGTACGGGCTGGCGCATAGCTATGGAGCGCAGACACTCGAGGTCTCCCTCCTCGTTCAGCGCGTCTATCCCGTCGTCGTCGTTCTCCACCTTTTGCGCGAGCGCGTCGTCTGCCGTGATGATGGCTTCCATAGCGCGGGACAGAGAATCTCCCGCCATTTTCCCCATCTTCATCACCAAGCTAACGATACGTTCCTTGTCTGACGCGTATAGATAAGACTCAACAGGTTTTTCTTTATTGATCAATGTTTTCACCGGCTTTCTCACCCGCCTTATCCTGAATAAGTACGTCTCCGCTCGCCGCTTCTATCGCGCCGCGCAAAATACGCGTCTCAGCCGTCACAAAATCAAGCAGCGCCGAATTTTCGCGCCGTCCTGTCTCCCCGCCCAAAAGGCGCGTCCTCATAAACGCGACCACTTTTCCGAAATCGTCCTTGCCTTGGGTCGCTCTTGCGACAAGGTCGGCGTCGCCGAGAGCAAAGGCATGAAACGCGTCTCTCACCGTTTTCATAAAAAGCTCCGCCATCTTGTCCCACTCAGCTCTGGTCATCTCGGACGCGAGCTTTTTGAGGCCGGTTTTTTTTATCTGTTTGCGGAACCGTTGCGTCGCGACGTGCGACACCTCGCGCAGTGACAGCATGGCGTAAGATGTAGAGCGATACTCAAGCTCCGTGACTGAATCCACGGCGATAGATGGAGGGTGAATGGCGTACATGTAGCGTTCACAGGCCTCCGTAAGTTCTTTTATACCGTCGGGCAGGAGTTTCTCAAGCTCGTTGCCCGTCTTGTCATGGTAGAGAAGGGCCTGCAAAAGAGCTTCTATGTAGTTGCAGAGACGAATCATCTCTTTGGCCAAGAGACGCGTGGCCAAAGACGGGATCTCCAGCATTTTTTCGTCGAGGTAGAGCGGGTTGCCGAGGTCGATTTTCTGTAGCTTTGAGAGCAAGTACGCGCTCCAGTTGCTCAAAATTTGAGGCCAGGGATAGAAAATAACCGCGTTAAAAATAACCAGCAACGTCTGAGCCAAAACTATATTTGTCGGCATAAGAAACCCGATACGCGCCAAAAAAGCCTCCGCGCCGGGCACTAATGGCACAAACGCCGCCGTGCCGATAAGTTTATATAAAAACGTGGACAGGCCGAGTATTCTGGCGTTGCGCCGCCCCCCCATAGCCGCCAGGAGCATGGTTACGGTGCTTCCGAGGTGAGAGCCGAGAGCGACGGGGAAGACGGAATCGACCGGCAGCGCCCCGCTCATCGCTATCGTGACGGCAAGGGCCATAACCGACGCCGAGCTCTGCAAAACCGCCGTCCCTACCAACGCCACAAAGAACATCGTGACGGGCCCTACGCCGACGACGGCGTCGCGGACGGTAGGATTAGCAAGGAGCGGGTCTACGCCGAGCTTCAACAAAAACATCCCCAGAAGAATCAAGGCCAGCGCCCTGAACACGCCCCCTATCTTCTTCGTCTTGCTTCCGCCGAACTGGATCATCAGATAGCTGACGGTTATGAGCAAGGGCGACAGGCTCACTATGTCGAGGCTTATCAAAAACGTCACGAACGTTCCGCCGATGCTCGCTCCCATCATAACGACGACCGCGCCGGCCAAAGAGAGCATACCTACGTCCGCGAGGCTTATGGCTATTGACGTCGACACAGTGCTACCCTGAGCCACGGCGGCCAAAGCCGCGCCAAAGAGCATGGCTTTTGGCTTTTTGCGCGTAAACTGACTCACGGCCTCACGGGTGGAGGCGCTGAACGCGGCGCGGAAAGCGTCCGTCGATTGGGCCGCTCCGTACAAAAAGAGGCATACTCCGCCGAGTATATTTATGATGTTATAAAAATGCTGTAACATTTCGTTGCTTCGTTTCTTCGTTTCTTATTGAACGGCCAAAGCCGACGGGCTTAGAAGATACGACGGAAGAATTTTCAGCGGTTGGGCGGGCTCCGGCTCCGGCTGCGAGTTGTTCAAATTTAGCTCATACGAGGTTTGTATATCAAGAGTGTCTAAACCCGTGCGAAAATCTTTGTCGCAGGCCTTTATAATTTCAAGTCCGCCTCGGCTCGAAATCCCCGCGCCGGCAAAAATACGGACGAGGCGCAAGTTTCGCGCGTCCGGCGTCAACCCCGCGTGAAAGCGCGGAAAACCCGGGGTATGAAAGGTCAAAGTCTCGCCGCCCAACTCTACCTCAATATGGCCCGCGTCGTAGTCGGCCCCCATGAACGCCATCAAAAAACACTCCCGGACGGCGTCCACGCAGACTGTTGACGGCTCGAGAAAATCCAAAACGGGCGGCATAAGGTTCGTCCAGGCCGACCAGAGGTTATGGGCGGTCTGAATCTTGACGCCCTTGAATCTTTTTATGGGCTTCACGCGCACGAGAGGCTTGTTCTGCGCGTCAAACGAGGAAGGCAAGCCAAACGCCAACTGTCCGGCTCTCGTCACCCGACCGTCGTCATCCGTCACAAGCGCGCGCTTCAGGAAGTTCTCGCCGCTCAGTTCACCCCACTCCGGGCGCAACGCGGTCACGGCGGCGCGATAGGACGCGACGTCGGCGTCGTCAAGGGAGTTTACGGAAAAATCGGTCGGATAGTCATCGCGCGAGGACTCAAGAGCGTCCAACGCCATGCCGAACCTGAAGGCGAGCCCGGACACGACGGTGTTGTCCTCTATACGGCGATACGCCAAAACCTTTCCGGCATGTTCGGCTTCGCCCGCTACGGTGACGGGGCGCAAGAACCAGTCCGCCGGCTCAATCCTCACCGCTAAAAGGTTTTTGTCGCCGTCGCGCAAAATCTGAAAAGAAGACACGGAGTTTGCGCTGATTTTTTCCCTGTCGCAAAGGCGGGCGCGCAAAACCTCTATGAGGGAAGACGGGTTATTTACGCCGCTCGCCTTGACTTGATCGTCTATGACTTCCGCGCCGAGTATGGCCCATCCGCCGTCCCCGTTGGCCATCCCCGCGCAGACGGCCAAAAAGCCGCTCAGGTCGGCCCCCAAAAACGCCCGGTCGCCGCCCTCTGTTTGGGCGAGAAAATCCCGCATCGTCAGCGTCTGCATGTGACTCACACGTCCAGACAGCTTCCGCCGATGAACTCACGGATGACGGAGTTATTGGGTATGCCCTCGGACTGTATGGCGGGCACAAACTTCAGTATATTCAGCAGTCTTTGCGCTCCCCCGAACATGGGGGAGTTCTCCCTGACCGTATGCAAAACCGGCTCGACATAGCTCTTGAGAGCCCCGAGCTCATAAGGCAGGGCCGAGTTGAAAATCATGTCGGCTCTGTTTTGGA
>BNVG01000125.1 GCA_025997935.1 Synergistales bacterium
TAACCGTACACCGTGACGTACGAAAACGTACATATTTCCGTACACATAATTATTCAAAAACACTGTTTTTATAGGGTGAAAAGGCTGATTTTTCGCCGCGTTTCGCGCGTGTTTTCGGTCGGTTTTTCCGCATTTGGATAAAAAACCCTTGACAAATTATTAATATAGATTATTATTAGAGAATAATTATTATTTGGAGGTTGCGCGATGGGACGCAATACACATCAAAAACAGAGCATATTAAACGCCTTGACTTCATTACGTGGGCAACACCCGACGGCGGAAATGGTCTACGAGCGGGTATCTCAGACAATTCCATCTTTGAGCCGCGCGACGGTTTATCGCGTTTTGAACGGGTTCGCCGAGCAAGGCGCGGTAGCGCAGTTGCGTATCACCGAATCGGGATACCGTTATGACGACGTAATGTCGCCGCACCATCATCTGTTGTGCGATGTTTGCAAACGCGTGGTGGATTTGACCGCTCCGCAGTTTGAAACGATTCCGTTGCCGCAGGAGGATGTTTCGGGGTGTCAGATCAGGGGCGTCGAGCTTATGTTTTTGGGGGTTTGTCCAGAATGCGCCGCCAAATAATAAAATAATTCAGAGGAGGAACGGTTATGAGGTCTTTGACGAAGCTCAACATTCAGTACGCGCATCGTTTTTTGGGGTTTGAAGGGGAGGCCCAGTATCTTCACGGGCACACCGGCACACTGACTATTGAAGTAGAGGGCGACGTGGACGCCAAGACCGGCTTCGTATATCCCTGCAACAGCATCAAGCGCGTCGCCTGGGACTATTTGGTGAACTTTGACCACGCGCTGATTTTGCAGGAGGAAGACCCACTCCTTCCCGAGGTTTTGAAGGCCTACGAAAAGCAGGGCATACGGAGCGGCGCGCCGAGCAATAAAGCCGTCGGAGGCGCTATCGACACCGCCCTCGCCAAGGCGTACCCGGAGTGTCGTTTGGTCGTTGTGAAGAAGGTCGCGACCTGCGAGAATCTTATAGAGCTGTTTTACTCCCTGCTGAAGGACAAGCTCAACATCAAAAGGCTGACCTTCACATCCGGCGACAACGCCGCAACGGCTAAGTTCTAAGCGTCGCCGGACGCGCATAGGAGCAAATCAGGGTGTTGGATACGTATAATTAGATTGGGAAAAATGGGCGACCGCAAAGGCCGCCCATGTTTTTAATATTTGAAGAACCCTTCTTTCGTCTTGCAACCCAATTTGCCGGCGGCCACCATTTTTTTGAGAAGGGGTGCAGGGCGGTATTTCGAGTCGCCAAACTCGCGGTGGAGAACCTCCATAATGGCGAGCGTCACGTCGAGCCCCACCAAGTCGGTCAGGTGCAACGGCCCCATCGGATGTCCGCAACCGTTGACCGTGGCCTTGTCTATGTCCTCAGCGGAGGCGACGCCCTCTTCGAGAAGCAGTATAGCCTCGTTGAGCATGGGGATAAGGATTCTGTTGACTATAAAGCCCGGCTTGTCGAGGGCCGCCACTCCAACTTTGCCCATCTTCTCGCCGACCGCCATAGCGACGGCTAAAGTAGCGTCGGACGTGAGGTAGCCCGTGATTATCTCGAGGAGCTTCATAACTGGCACGGGGTTGAAGAAGTGCATCCCGATAAAGCGGTCGGGTCTGTCGGTGGAGGCGGCAAGCTCGGTGATGGAGATTGACGACGTGTTGCTGGCCAATATGGTCTCGGGCTTGATTACCTTTATAAGCTCCGCGTAGATGGCTTTTTTCGCGGCTGGGTTCTCGTATATCGCCTCTATGACGAGGTCTGCGTCCCGTGCGTCGCTCAGGGTTACGGAGGTTTTGATACGCTTCGCCGCCTCGTCGGCGAGCTCCTTTTCGAGCTTGCCCTTGGCGACAAGTTTTTCGAAGTTAGCCGCTATCCTGTCGTGTGCCTTTTTTACTATGGCCTCTGTCTGGTCGTACATCGTGACATCGAAGCCGGACTGCGCCGCCACTTGCGCGATGCCTGAACCCATTTGACCTACGCCTATTACGTAAATTTTCTTTATGTCCATTATGGAAACCTCCCTATAACAACGGGCGCGTCGCCCTTGGTCGTCCCTACGCGCGCTCGAAAAGAGCCGCTATGCCCTGTCCGCCGCCTATGCAGAGGCTAGCGATACCGTAGCGCCCGTTTCTGCGCTCAAGCTCGTTCATAAGCACGATGACGAGGCGCGCCCCGCTACACCCGACCGCATGTCCGAGGGCCACTGCTCCGCCGTTTACGTTGAGCTTGGCTGGGTCAAGGGCCAAATCTTTAGCGCAGGCGGCGGCCTGAGCTGAGAAGGCCTCGTTTATCTCGAATAGGTCTATATCCTCTTTCTTGAGGCCGGTTTTCTCTAAAAGTTTATTGATGGCCGGGACGGGGCCGTAGCCCATGATAGAGGGGTTGACGCCGACGGTCGTATAGGCGCGGAAGACTAAGCGAGGTTTAAGTCCGAGGGCTTTCGCTTTCTCGGCGGACGTCAAAAAGAGCGCCGCCGCCGCGTCGTTTACGGGAGAAGCGTTTCCGGCTGTCACCGTGCCGCCGTCTTTTTTGAACACCGGCTTTAGCGCGGCGAGCTTTTCGAGGCTTATGTCGTCTCTGATGGACTCGTCTTTATCGAATATGGTTACGCCCTTTTTGCTCTTTATCTCGATAGGGACTATCTCGGCGTCGAACTTTCCGGCGTCGCGCGCGGCCGCGGCTTTTTTGTGGGAAGCGAACGCGAACTCGTCCTGCATTTCTCTCGTTATCCCGCACTTGGCCGCTACGTTCTCAGCCGTCACACCCATGTGGTAGTTCATGAACGGATCTATAAGCGAGTCGTACAGCAGGCTATCGTATATTTCACCGTGTCCCATGCGCTCGCCGAAACGGTGTTTTGTGAGTAGGTACGGTGCGCGGCTCATGGTCTCCGCGCCTCCGGCGATAACGGCGTCATATTGACCGAGCATTATATCCTGAGCGGCGCTGACAACCGCGCGCAGGCCCGAGCCGCAGTTGATGTTAGGCACCCAGGCCGGGACTTCCTCCGGTATGCCCGCTGCAATAGCGGCCTGACGCGCGAAGTTGGATTTAAGACCGGCCTGCACATGAGCGCCGAATATAACTTCCTCCACGGCGTCGGGTTTTACCCCTGAGCGCTCGATAGCCGCGCTTGTTACAAACGACGCCAGCTCAGCCGCGGTGAAACCGGACAGACTTCCGCCGAAGTTTCCCGTAGGCGTGCGAGCTCCGCTGACAACTACGGCTTCTCTTGTGTTCATGTCGATATGCCCCTTTCTGTGTTATAAGCCTTTATTCACCCTTAAAACTAGCCGAGCGCTTTTCTAAAAACGCGTTCATGCCCTCGTCCTGGTCCGACGTGGAGAACGTAGTGGCGAAAGCCTCGGCCTCATAAGCCATGCCGCTCGCCGGGCCTACGTCAAGCCCGATATTTACGGCGCGTTTTGACAAGCCTAGGGCTATGGGGGCTTTTTTAGCGATTATCGCCGCCACTTCGCGGGCGCGCTCCATGAGCTTTTCCTTGGGCACGACTTCCTCGACAAGGCCGACTCTGAGCGCGGCCTGCGCGTCGATAATTTCTCCCGTCATTATGAGGAAATTGGCCATGCCCTTCCCCACGATGCGCGGCAGTCTCTGAGTGGCGCCGAAGCCGGGCATTATGCCGAGATTAACCTCCGGCTGACCGAACTTGGCGTTTTCGGCGGCTATACGGATGTCGCAGGACAGCGCGAGCTCGCTGCCCCCGCCGAGCGCGTAGCCGTTCACAGCCGCTATCACTGGTTTGGCTATGGATTCTATGAGCGAGAAAATGCCCTGCCCCAAGAGCGCGAACTCGCGCCCCTCAAGGGCTGACAGCTTGCTCATCTCAGCTATGTCCGCGCCGGCCACGAAGGCCTTTTCGCCCGCGCCTGTGATGATGATGACCTTCGTCTGAACATCCGCGACGGCCTCCTCGATGGCTTGTCTGAGCTCTTTTAGCGTTTCAGCGTTGAGCGCGTTCAAAGCCTTGGGGCGCGACAGGGTGATGACGCGCACCCCATCCGACACTTGGGTTGTGATGTTAAGATATGACATAATATCCTCCTTTTCCGGCCTAAAAATGCCCGAATCTCTTAAATACCTCTTCTATCGCGCCGCCCTCGAAGAGAGCTTCGCGCATACCAGCCTCACGCTCTGCTATCTCCTCAGTGCCGATAAGGGCCTCCATCACAAGCGCGCTCGGTATGACTATGACGCCGTCTTCGTCGCCGAAAATATAATCGTCGGGGTTTATCTCGACGTTTTCGATTTTTATGGGAGTCTGCCAGTTGGACACGTTCCAGCGTCCGGTTGACTCGCCCGGGTGTCTGAAACGGCAAAACACCGGAAATTTCGCGTCCATTATAGCCCTCGCGTCGCGTACGCCCCCGTCAATGACCGCGCCGACGCAACCGTTGTTGCGCGCCGCGAAGCTCATTATCTCGCCCCAGTGCGCGCAGTTGCGGAAGTTGTCCGTGGACATGACGGCGATAGTCCCGCTCGTCAGCTCCGAGAGCATCTTGACGCGTACCGGCATATCGTTGTCGGACTTCGAGCCGCTCGCTCGTCCGGTTATGGTGAACGCCTTGCCGAAGAGCCTCATTCCCGTAGAGAGCGCCTGAAGATCCCACGGAAGGTTTTGATCTCGAAAGCCCATGCCGTCGAGAACGTCCCCGACGGCGGCCGTCTGAAGTTTTTCATAGCGTGATTTCAGATCTTTGAAGTTCATTCTTTGGTTTCACACTCCCTGTTTACTTATCCCGTTCGTATGATACCATTATGAAATAGAAAGGCTATATCCAAATTTCAAATTCAAGCCCCGGGATATGCTGAAAGTGTTTATTGTTATTGCTGACCAGAATGTACTTCTTAGACAAGGCGCTCGCCGCTATCATCAAATCCATGTTGTCAATCGGTTTTCCCGCCTTTGTCAGCGCTACCCTTAACGAAGCGTATTGAAGCGCCGCTTCCGCGTCCCAGTCAACGACGCCGGTCATGCTTGCGAAACGCGTAATTTGCGCTCTGAGCCGGTCTGATCCTTTCTTTTCGGCTCCGAAAGACAGCTCCGCGTAGGTTATGCAGCTAATACTCGTCCGCTCTTGATGTTCTTTGAATTTTGCGAGCAGAGACAATGGATTTTCCCTCATTAAGTAACTGCATATATCCGTATCGAGCATATAGTGAGACGGCATTAAAAAGGCTCCCTGTGCGGAGCCTCCGCCACAGCGCTTCTTTCCACGTCAAAATCAGGAAACTTTTCCGCCGTAGCGAAATACTCATCCCATGTCATTTGCGGTTTAGAGAACAAAATTACTT
>BNVG01000126.1 GCA_025997935.1 Synergistales bacterium
AGAAAAAGAAACTCGCCTTACTCAAGGCGCAGACTTTCGACGCGATGATTATAGACGAAGCCCATCACGCGGCGGCCAGCACGTATTTCAAATTAGCGTCGGAGCTTGGGTTTCTGGATGACAACCCCAAAAAGCTATTGGTCGGCGTGACGGCGACGGCTTACAGGGGCGATAAAGTGGCATTGGGCGAGGTGTTTGACGAGATAGTTTTTGAGCGGTCAACGATGACGATGATAAGGGGCGGCTTTTTGTGCGACGTGCGCGGGCTTTCCGTCAAGACCGACGCCGATTTGAGCGAAGTCCACACGACAGGCGGGGATTTGGACGTTCACGAGCTCGCTTTGGCCGTCGATACGCCTGAAAGAAACACGATAGTAGCCGGAGCGTTCAAGAGTCACGCAAAGAACCGACAGGGCGTCGTGTTCTGCGTGGACGTGGCTCACGCCCTCAATATGGCCGAAAGCCTGAGAGCAAGCGGCATAAAGGCGGCGGCGGTGTACGGTTCTATGCCGAAGACCGAGCGGCGCGAGGTGCTTTTCGACTACAGCAGAGGCCGTATTGAAGCGTTGACAAACTGCCCTGCCGCTTGGCTACGCTATGGGCGTATGCGAGGACTACGCCCGCAGACTCGGCGCGGCGCGCTTCGCCGAGAAAAACGCCCCGTGGAGAAAACGCCCCGCGAGCGACGGACAAAAAGAGCTTATGACCAAGCTCAAAATAGCCTTTGCGCCCGATATATCCAAAGGCGAGGCCGGACGGCTGATAGACGCGCGTATAGGCCGCCCGTGCCCTCCCCCCAGTCGCCTGTCGGCGACATCCCCCCTCTTGGAGGGGGGCGAGAGGTCTGGCGTTAGCGAGAGGTTTGTATAAGTCAGGCTTCTCGTCTCCCTCTTTAGATAAGCAGACGACCAAATAAGCAGACGACCAAAGAGCGTAGCGATTTGTGTCGGTCGCTTAGTTTCTCCATCAGAGCGTAGCGATTTGTGTCGGTCGCTTAGTTTCCCCATCAGGGGGATGTCACGAAGTGACAGGGGGAGAGTCTTTAGGGGGAGAGTCTTTAGACAGAAAGGATGGTATAACATGAACGGTTTACGATACACACTCGGCATCGACCCAGGCGCGACAGGAGCGATTGTCGGCATCGTTATCAGACCCGACAAAAGCTATTATCTGAGCGACGTCATCGACAACGAGGATTTATACAAGCGCATTTTGACAGACGACGGCCTGACGCCCCTTGAGACGTTCAGGATTTTGCTTGCGAA
This sequence comes from Synergistales bacterium, assembly GCA_025997935.1. Classification (GTDB taxonomy): domain Bacteria; phylum Synergistota; class Synergistia; order Synergistales; family Aminobacteriaceae; genus BNVG01. The sequence continues at coordinate 1,266 of BNVG01000126.1, forward strand.
CATGACAGGCGGAGCGTTTGAGTCCTTTCGCGTCGCTATCGAAAAGCAACAGTACCTCCCGAAGCTCGGGCGTCAGGGCGGTAAAAGCGCGTTTACTCTCGGCTACAACTACGGCTATTTGCGCGGAGCTTTGGCTTGCGCCGATTACGTTGACGAAATCGTAGACGAGGTTCCGCCGCAGACGTGGCAACGTATCATCTACGGCGCGGGCGACGCCTATATCGAGGACACCAAGGCGCGGAGCATAGCCTTCGCCAAGAAGCTGTTGCCCGAACTCGAGACGACCGCCGCGCGGGGCGGACTGTTGCACGGACGAAGCGACGCCGCTTTGATTGCGCTTTACGCGGCGCGGGGGTTGTGGAAAGCCTCGCATAATTAAATAAGTAAGCCTCGGCTTATCCCATAAGCGGTTTTATGAAATAAGCCGGGCCTTATGTTAGAATATTACAAAATTATGAAATATATTACCGGGAGGAGAGCTTTTGAATGAAAAAAATAATTTTGGTTGTTCTGCTGCTGACGGGGATTTTTGTGTGCGCCGGGATTGGCGGCGCCGCGATGAGCACGGAGGAGTTTTTGGAACTGTGTGCCGCGGGTAAACCCAACGAGGTCAAAGCGGCTATCGAGGCTGGCGCGGACGTGAACGCGAGAAGCAAAGAGAATCGGTCGGCTCTGGCATTGGCCGCCCGGAATAATCCAAATCCGGAAGTCGCCGCAATTTTGCTCGAAAACGGCGCGGATATAAACGCAAGCAATAAAGACGGCTGGAAAGCCTTGATGAACGCCGCCGCGTGGAATCCCAACCCGGAAGTCGCCGCGCTTTTGCTCAAGAATGGAGCAGACGTAAATGCAAAGAGCGATGAAACAGGCCAGACAGCTTTGATAGTTGCCGCCGCTAATAACCCCAACCAGGAAGTCGTTGCGCTCCTGCTCGAAAACGGCGCGGATGTAAACGCAAAAAATAACGGCGGCTCGACTGCTTTAATGCCTGCCGCCGCCTTTAATTCCAACCCGGAAGTCGCTGCGCTCCTGCTCAAGAACGGCGCGGATGTAAACGCAAAAAAGAAAGACGGCGAGACTGTTTTAATGCTTGCCGCCGCTAATAACCCCAACCCGGAAGTCGTATCGCTCCTGCTCGAAAACGGCGCGGATGTAAACGCAAAAGATGAAGACGACTGGACTGCTTTGATATTTGCTGCCTCCGAGAATCCCAACCCGGAAGTCATCGCACTTCTGCTTGAAAACGGCGCGGATATAAACGCAAAAAATAACGGCGGCTTGACTGCTTTAATGCTTGCCGCCGCTAATAACCCCAACCCGGAAGTCGTATCGCTCCTGCTCGAAAACGGCGCGGATATAAACGCAAAAAATAAAAACGACTGGACTGTTTTAATGTGTGCCGCTGCCTTTAATTCCAACCCGGAAGTTGTCTCGCTCTTACTCAAAAATGGCGTTGATACACAGGCAAGAGACAGCGACGGGTTGGGGTTATTAGCGGCGGCAAGCATTAAAGCAGTCAAGCCGCCGTTATTTTTTGCGTTTATATCCGCGCCGTTTTCAAGCAGAAGTGCGATGACTTCCGGGTTGGGATTCTCGGAGGCAGCAAATATCAAAGCAGTCCAGTCGTCTTCATCTTTTGCGTTTACATCCGCGCCGTTTTCGAGCAGGAGCGATACGACTTCCGGGTTGGGGTTATTAGCGGCGGCAAGCATTAAAACAGTCTAGCCGTCTTTCTTTTTTGCGTTTACATCCGCGCCGTTTTTGAGCAGGAGAGAAGTAACTTCCGGGTTGGGATTATAGGCGGCGGCAAGCATTAAAGCAGTCACGCCGCCGTTATTTTTTGCGTTTACATCCTCGCCGTTTTCGAGCAGGAGCGCAACGACTTCCTGGTTGGGGTTATTAGCGGCGGCAACTATCAAAGCTGTCTGGCCTGTTTCATCGCTCTTTGCATTTACGTCTGCTCCATTCTTGAGCAAAAGCGCGGCGACTTCCGGGTTGGGATTCCACGCGGCGGCGTTCATCAAGGCTTTCCAGCCGTCTTTATTGCTTGCGTTTATATCCGCGCCGTTTTCGAGCAAAATTGCGGCGACTTCCGGATTTGGATTATTCCGGGCGGCCAATGCCAGAGCCGACCGATTCTCTTTGCTTCTCGCGTTCACGTCCGCGCCAGCCTCGATAGCCGCTTTGACCTCGTTGGGTTTACCCGCGGCACACAGTTCCAAAAACTCCTCCGTGCTCATCGCGGCGCCGCCAATCCCGGCGCACACAAAAATCCCCGTCAGCAGCAGAACAACCAAAATTATTTTTTTCATTCAAAAGCTCTCCTCCCGGTAATATATTTCATAATTTTGTAATATTCTAACATAAGGCCCGGCTTATTTCATAAAACCGCTTATGGGATAAGCCGAGGCTTACTTATTTAATTATGCGAGGCTTTCCACAACCCCCGCGCCGCGTAAAGCGCAATCAAAGCGGCGTCGCTTCGTCCGTGCAACAGTCCGCCCCGCGCGGCGGTCGTCTCGAGTTCGGGCAACAGCTTCTTGGCGAAGGCTATGCTCCGCGCCTTGGTGTCCTCGATATAGGCGTCGCCCGCGCCGTAGATGATACGTTGCCACGTCTGCGGCGGAACCTCGTCTACGATTTCGTCAACGTAATCGGCGCAAGCCAAAGCTCCGCGCAAATAGCCGTAGTTGTAGCCGAGAGTAAACGCGCTTTTACCGCCCTGACGCCCGAGCTTCGGGAGGTACTGTTGCTTTTCGATAGCGACGCGAAAGGACTCAAACGCTCCGCCTGTCATGTTCGCAAGCAAAATCCTGAACGTCTCAAGGGGCGTCAGGCCGTCGTCTGTCAAAATGCGCTTGTATAAATCCTCGTTGTCGATGACGTCGCTCAGATAATAGCTTTTGTCGGGTCTGATAACGATGCCGACAATCGCTCCTGTCGCGCCTGGGTCGATGCCGAGTGTGTATCGTAAACCGTTCATGTTATACCATCCTTTCTGTCTAAAGACTCTCCCCCTAAAGACTCTCCCCCTGTCACTTCGTGACATCCCCCTGATGGGGAAACTAAGCGACCGACACAAATCGCTACGCTCTGATGGAGAAACTAAGCGACCGACACAAATCGCTACGCTCTTTGGTCGTCTGCTTATTTGGTCGTCTGCTTATCTAAAGAGGGAGACGAGAAGCCTGACTTATACAAACCTCTCGCTAACGCCAGACCTCTCGCCCCCCTCCAAGAGGGGGGATGTCGCCGACAGGCGACTGGGGGGAGGGCACGGGCGGCCTATACGCGCGTCTATCAGCCGTCCGGCCTCGCCTTTGGATATATCGGGCGCAAAGGCTATTTTGAGCTTGGTCATAAGCTCTTTTTGTCCGTCGCTCGCGGGGCGTTTTCTCCACGGGGCGTTTTTCTCGGCGAAGCGCGCCGCGCCGAGTCTGCGGGCGTAGTCCTCGCATACGCCCATAGCGTAGCCAAGCGGCAGGGCAGTTTGTCAACGCTTCAATACGGCCTCTGCTGTAGTCGAAAAGCACCTCGCGCCGCTCGGTCTTCGGCATAGAACCGTACACCGCCGCCGCCTTTATGCCGCTTGCTCTCAGGCTTTCGGCCATATTGAGGGCGTGAGCCACGTCCACGCAGAACACGACGCCCTGTCGGTTCTTTGCGTGACTCTTGAACGCTCCGGCTACTATCGTGTTTCTTTCAGGCGTATCGACGGCCAAAGCGAGCTCGTGAACGTCCAAATCCCCGCCTGTCGTGTGGACTTCGCTCAAATCGGCGTCGGTCTTGACGGAAAGCCCGCGCACGTCGCACAAAAAGCCGCCCCTTATCATCGTCATCGTTGACCGCTCAAAAACTATCTCGTCAAACACCTCGCCCAATGCCACTTTATCGCCCCTGTAAGCCGTCGCCGTCACGCCGACCAATAGCTTTTTGGGGTTGTCATCCAGAAACCCAAGCTCCGACGCTAATTTGAAATACGTGCTGGCCGCCGCGTGATGGGCTTCGTCTATAATCATCGCGTCGAAAGTCTGCGCCTTGAGTAAGGCGAGTTTCTTTTTCT
>BNVG01000127.1 GCA_025997935.1 Synergistales bacterium
GGATACAAAAAACCTGAAGATGAGGGTTTCTTCATCGATGGCCTTCGTGAAAGCTCTTGGAAACATGGGCGCCGGATATGGCATGTCTATGGAGACCGTTCCGTGGGCGGAGATCTATAACGCCCTCTCCCGAGGCGTCGTTGACGGTATGTGGAGCATGTGGCCGTCACTTGTCGACGAGCGTCACGCCGAGGTCATCAAGCATTACACCGACCTTCAGTTTGGCTGGGACGCCAATAACATCGTCATCAACAAAGACCTCTGGGACAGCTTGGATCCCAAATATCAGGCGGCGATCTACAAGGCCGGAGCCGAGGCGGAGCAGTATTTGAACAACCTGTACGAGGCCGAGCAGGCGGAGTACGTCAAAAAACTTGAGACCAACTATCCCAACCTCACTATTACCTGGTTGACCCCCGCCGAAAGGGCCGTTTGGCGCGAAAAGGCCAATATGCCGGCAGTTTGGGCCGAGCTTTGTGACCCGTGGCTTGAAAAAAATTGGCCGGGTATGAACATGAAAATCAAGATACTCGCCGAGTTGGACGACATTAGAGAGCGGGTCGAAGCGAAGAAGAAATAGCGGCTGAAACGGGTATTTTCTGCGTTTCCATATATGTCGCGGCCGGTCGCGTCCATAGGTTCAGAGGATGCGACCGGTTTTTGTAAATTGGCCGTGGTCTGCAAAAAAGGAGCTTGGGTATGAAAACAATATATCTGTCGTTCGTCAAGTGTGTGGCGATTCTCGAAAACGCGATAGCCGCCTTCGGACTCATGTTCGCCACGTTTTTCACCGTATTGCAGATAATAAACCGCTACTGGGTGCATTATGAGATAATGTGGCTTGCCGACCTTACTCTTTACATCTTCGTGTTTGGGTCTATATTTTCGATAGCGCTCACGACGAGAGAAGAAGCCCATACCTGCGTGGATGTGTTCGTCGATATTCTGTGCAGAGGAGAAAAATCAAAAAAGTTCAGCAAAATTATCATAAACCTCGTAAGTCTGGGACTCCTTTGCGCGCTGTTTCCCATTTTCTACGCGTATTTCCTGAGGGCTTTGAAGTTCGACGAGTGGGGGACATTGGTTCCGTGGTTCAATACAAGCTGGTTAGTGGAGACTATTTTTGTGATGTTCATCCTGAACATCTTTCATATCGTCCATAACACCGCCCTCCATATTATCGGCTTTTGCAAACTTTGTTCTAAACTCGAAACCGGAGGTGCTTAGGAAATGACAATCGGTTTGACAGTGGCGCTGCTTGTTTTTCTGGTAGGCCTGCTCTGTAGCATTCCTTTAGCCTGGCTGTTTATGGGGGCTCCATTATTCGGCTCGTTGCTTGATAGCTCGAATTACGCTTTCATATCAGGAACGTTCTACCACGCCCTGAACAGCTCCACAGTTATGGCTATTGCCTTTTTCGTCTACGCCGGAAGCCTTATATCAGACGCCGGCTTAGCTGACCGCATCGTGCGTTTTTCTCACGCGCTTGTGGGCCGTATGCGCGGCGGCATGGAGGTCGTGGGCATCGTGGCCGCGGTGTTCCTCGGCGCGTTGACCGGTTCGTCCATCCCCGTCATTTCCGCGCTTATTCCGCTTTTGGTTCCGCGCCTGAAGAAGTATGGATATGAGCCCAAGTACACCACATCTGTGCTCTGTTCCTCCAGTTTCCTCGGTTATCTTATTCCTCCGAGCGTGCCCGCGCTTATTTATTGCCTCATGGCCCAGCAGTCCGTCTCGGCGCTTTTCCTTTCCACGGTGATTCCGGGACTCATCCTCGCGCTCGGATACGGCATCCTCAACTACTTCATCTGCCCGCAATATATAAGGCCGGAGTTAATCACCGAGGAAATTGCAGAGGCTCCCTTAGACTTCTTCTCCAGAGCGAAGGAGTTGGGCGCCGCTTCATGGGTCGCTATTCCCGCGCTGGGTTGTCCGGCGCTTATATTAGCCGGCATATACGGCGGGCTTTGTACGCCTAACGAGGCTGGAGCCATCGCCGTGGTCTACTGCATGTTCATCGGTTTTTGCGTGTACAGAGAACTCACCCTGAAAAAATTCTGGTCAGCGACGATGAGTTCATTGCTTTCCCTCGGGGTCATAGCGATACTTATCGGGGGCGGCACCGTGCTGGCGCGCTACCTTATTCGGGTCGGAGCGGCGCAGGCCGTGGCGGGCTTCATGCTCGGCATGTTCAGTAGCAAGACCATGATTCTTCTCGCCATGAACGTGTTTTTCCTTATTCTCGGAATGTTCATGGAGGCCACGCCAATGATGATCCTCGGCGTGCCGTTGATTCTCCCCCTGATGACGGATCTCGGCGTGAACCCCGTGCACCTCGGAGCTATCATCATCGTGAATGTCGGCCTTGGCGTCGTCACACCGCCGTTTGCGATGTCCATATTTGTCGGCTCGCGCCTTTCGGGGTGCAGTTACGGAGAATTGGTGCCCATCATGCTGAAATTTCTTTTCTTCGTCGGTATTCCCGTACTGCTGCTTACCACGTACGTTCCGGCTCTGTCCTGCTGGTTGCCGACCCTGCTGTTGGGGCCTCAGATCGTAGGCGTCTGGTAAACAAAGTCGCCAAGCGTACTCGCGCATAGCATAGCAACATCCCGCAAATCTATGTTGCTATGCTTGGCTCGGGTCTTGTTCAGTCTTTCAGAGGATAGAGATCGGTGCTAAGGTATTTGAAGCCGCTGTCGCAGATGACGACGGCGACGGTTTTGCCTTTCTCGGCTCCCTGAAGTAGTTTTCTGGCCGCGGCTACGTTGGCTCCGGCTGAGAACCCGCAGAAAATACCCTCCACGCTCGACAAAAGACGCGCGCTTTCTATAGCTTCTTCATCGGAAACGGAAACGCAACCGGTGATAAGCGAGCGATCCAGAAAGGGCACCTCTCGGGCGTATCCGCCTCCCTGAATATGGTGTCCCGCTTCTTCTTTGGGCTTCTCTCCGCTGTAATAAGGAGCATTCGCGGGTTCGATCAGATAGCAGCGCGTTTTGGGCTCGTGTCGCCTCATGGCGGTCGCGATGCCGGCAAAACCGCCGCCCGTCCCGACGAAATCGGCTATCGCGTCGATTTTTCCCTCCGACTGTTCCCACATCTCGTCGCCCGTCGTCTCCTGAGCAACCGCGTTGTCGGCGTTATGAAACTGTCCCACGCAAAAAGCTCCCAGCTCTTTGGTAAGACGCTCCGTTTCCTTTATGACCAAATCCAAGTCCGCCGCGCTGACCTCCCCCGGTTTAGACCCCGGCGCTTGATCCACCCTAACGACCTTAGCGCCAAACGCGTTGGAAACGCGCACTCTCTCAATAGAGTTGCCCTTGGACATAACAGCGATGAAGGGATAACCCAGAAGAGCGCAGACCAACGCCAAGCCATTGCCCGTGTTCCCGCTCGTCTCCTCGATGACGGTCTGCCCGCGCTTCAGCAGGCCCTTACGCTCCGCCGAGCGGATCATTCCGAGGGCTATACGGTCTTTTTTGCTACCCGACGGGTTCAGGTTGTCTAATTTCGCGAGGATGCGCCCCTTGATCTTCCAATGTTTCGCAAGACGTTCGAGGTTGACGAGAGGTGTGTTGCCTATAGCTTCCAATATACTCCCCATCACTGCCATACGCGTATGCCCCCTAAAATAGTATTAGTGAGATGCAAAAAACCTCTGCAAAACACCTATTTTGCTCATAAAGCAACTCAATAATACTATAAATGGGCTTGCTGTCAATGTTTATGAAATTTATGTATTAAATCATCATTGTAATCCTTCGCGCCGACATGCCAAGGGCGCGAGAGCCAGTTCGATCGTTATTTGACGTTTACCCTAAAACAGCTTTTTTGACCTTATCGAACAAACCTTCTTCTTTATGCTCCACGGTATCGCCCATTTCTTTGGCCAAGCTCTCTATAATGCCTCTTTGCTTGTCTGTAAGTTTAGTCGGGATATTTATCAGGACGTGCGCGTAAAGGTCGCCCCTGCCTCGCGCTCCGCGAAGGCGCGGCATACCCTTGCCCTTTATCTTCAAAACCCGTCCGTGTTCCGTGCCTGCGGGGACGCCCACTTTTTCCCGCCCGTCTATCAGGGTTTCCACCTCTACTGTAGCGCCCAGAACAGCCTGCGGATAGCTCAGAGTCAGATATGTGTGCAAGTCTCCGCCGTCGCGCTCAAACTTTTCGTGGCGCGCGACATCCAAAACCAAGAAGAGGTCTCCCTTTGGGCCGCCGTTTACCCCCAGCTCCCCCTCGCCTGTAACGCGAAGGCGCGTACCTGTTTCGACGCCCGCCGGGATTTTTACCTCTACTTTATGAACCTTACGAACCACTCCGCCTCCGCCGCATTTCTCGCACGGCTCCTCGATAATTTTGCCCGTGCCGCCGCACTTAGGGCAGGCGTTCAGGCTGACGAACTGCCCGAATGGCGTGCGGGCCATGCTCTCCACCTGTCCGCGCCCGCCGCACGTGTCGCAGGTCTTTGGCTTTGTGCCGGGCTTAGCTCCGCTTCCGCCGCACGTGTCGCACTTGTCTTGATTTGGGATTTCGAGGTTGCGCGTCGTGCCGTTTGCGGCCTCAAGGAGCGTCACGCGAAGCGACATCTCAAGGTTCGCGCCGCCGCGCGGCGCGTTCGGGTCGGCTCTGCGCCCGAATCCGCCCATACCGCCTCCGCCGCCGAAAACCTGCTCAAACAAATCGCCAAACAGGTCGCCGAACCCTCCGTTGAATCCGCCTCCGCCCCCAAATGGACTCGAGTCCGCGCTACCGAACTGGTCGTAGCGCGCGCGCTTCTCAGGGTCTCCTATGACGGAATAAGCCGCGTTTATTTTCTTGAACTTCTCCTCAGCCGCCGCGTCCCCCTGATGTGTGTCGGGGTGATATTGGCGGACGAGCTGGCGGTACGCCTTTTTTATGTCGGCCTGCGAGGCGTCCCTCGGGACGCCGAGTATTTGATATAGGTCTTCCAAAAACAACACCTCTGACTTCTAAAAATAAATTTTTATTGACCCCTTACAACCGCGCTATAACCGAGTAATAATACTATGATTTTTCGTTATTTACAAATCGCTCCGCGAAAAACAGCCTCAGCCTCGCGAGCGACGCCGCGATGTCCTCCGGTAGGTCGGGCGCGGTTTCCCGGAATGTTTCAGACAACGCCTCGATGTCCTCTTTCTTAGGGTTGAACGCCGCGCGCCTTGCGCGGTTGTAAGGGGTCAATAAAAATTTATTTTTAGAAGTCAGAGGTGTTGTTTTTGGAAGACCTATATCAA
>BNVG01000128.1 GCA_025997935.1 Synergistales bacterium
GTTGGACATCGCCACCATCAAAACGCCGTCGTCTTGAGATAGCGCTGTTAAAACAACAAATCAAAGGCGGCAAGATCGGAAAGTTACTTATAGAAAACGGCGACGCGACTCCCGAACAAGTGGACGGCGCGCTTAAAATACAGATGCAGCAAGTTCTCGATTCTGAGGTAAAGCCGTCGGCGGAGCCGGTTCCTTCCGCCGAGCAGGCTCTCGCTCCTGCTCCAGACCCCACCTCCGCTCCCGCTCCAGCCGCCATAAATTTCGAGGACGAGTCGTCGACGGCGTTGGTTCCCTCCGCCGGACAGGCCCCCGCCTCCGTCAGAACATCGTCGCTTTCGGAGTTGATGAAGACCCAGCCCAAATTAGGCGATATTTTATTGCAGGCCAAAGCTATAACACAGGAGCAGCTCACGCAGGCTCTGCTAAAACAAAAGGGCTCGGGGCAGCGGCTTGGCGATATTTTGATCTATGAAGGTATGCTCACGGAAAACCGCTTGGCGGACGCCTTGTCCGTTCAGCTTCGCATACCCCTTTTCACTCTCACCCGCTACCGCCCCATGCAAGAAGCCATACGCTCGGTGCCGCGAAGCGTCTCCGAGCGTCTTCATTTAATACCTCTTTCTATCACCGACGACGGCGTTTTGATGGTGGCGATGTCCAACCCGTTAGACCTCTTGGCTCAGGACGAAATTCGTATGCTCACCGGGCGCGAAATCAAAATCGGGGTCACGACGTCCACCGAAATAAAAAACAATTTAGACAGACTGTACAACCTTCAGAGCAACCTCGAGGAGGCTGTGGTCGAGGTCGTCGGAGACATAGAGCTTCCGCAGGAGGGCTTCGCCGAGGCGAACCCGGACGACGCGCCTGTTATACAGTTAGTCAGCAACGTCTTAGAGCAGGCCGTCAGGGAAAACGCGTCGGACGTCCACGTCGAGCCGTACGAAAAATCGGCCCGCGTCCGCTATCGTGTGGACGGCGCGCTCTACACCGCGTTTGACTATCCCGTGGCGCTGCACCCGGCGGTTTCGGCCCGTCTCAAGATAATGGCCAATATAGACATCACCGAAAAAAGAAAACCGCAGGACGGACGTATTCTGATAAAGGTCGCCGGACGGAGGATTGACCTCCGCGTGAGCTCTCTCCCCACGCTGCACGGCGAGAAGATGGTTCTGCGTATACTTGACCAGGAGAGCACGGCCGTCGGGCTCGACCGCCTTGGCTTCGAACCTGACGACTTAGAGAAAATCGAGGTCTTTTGCGGCATACCCTGGGGAATAATATTGGTCACAGGCCCCACGGGAAGCGGCAAATCCACGACTCTTTACTCTATGCTCGAGAAACTCAATCAGCCGGACGTCAATATCGTGACGGTCGAAGACCCGGTCGAGTACACGATACCAGGCATAAATCAGGTTCACGTAAACGAAAAGGCCGGCCTCACGTTCGAGTCGTCGTTGCGCTCTATTTTGCGTCAGGACCCCGACAAGATAATGGTCGGAGAAATACGAGATCACAGTACGGCGCAGATAGCCATAAGGGCCGCCCTGACGGGGCACGTCGTGCTTTCCACGCTACATACAAACGACGCCCCCTCCGCCGCCACGCGCATAGGCGATATGGGAGTCGCGCCGTTTTTGGTCTCCGCTTCTCTGTCAGGCGTCATAGCTCAGAGACTTGTGCGTAAACTTTGCCCGTTCTGTAGGGAGGAGTACGAGGTGCCGGACGCGCTTTGCAAGTCGCTGAACCTGCCGCTCGGCACAAAGGCGTGGAAAGCCGTAGGATGCAGCGAATGTCGTCAGGGCTATAAGGGACGCAAGGGTATATACGAGATAATGATGGTGGACGACGACATAAGCAAGCTGATTCTCGACGGGGTGAGTAACATCGCGCTTCGCGACGCCGCCATAGAAAAAGGGATGAAAACGCTTAGACAGTCGGGAATCAACAACGCTCTCGCAGGGTTGACGACCATAGAGGAAGTGCTGACGACGACGCTTTGAGTCTTATTTAAGTTTTATTTAAGTTTTAATTTTGCATTCAGGAGGGGTATAGATTGCCTGGAGATCTGAACAAACTATTGGGTGAAGTTATCAAAAAGAAAGCCAGCGACCTGCATATAAGCGTTGGGGTGCCGGCCGCTTTGCGTATCGACGGTGAGCTGAACTACGTTACGGAAGACGGCCCCCTGAGCGCCGATGATGTCAAGAACGCGCTGTCGAGCATCCTGACCGCGGCGCAGATGGAGAGGTATTTGGCCGAAAACGAGCTTGACTTCAGCTTCACATATAAAGGCGGAGAGGGTTTGGAGGCGCGTTTCAGAGGCAACGTCTTCTTCGAGTCGCGTAACATGGCGGCGGCTTTTCGCCTTATCCCCATAAACATACGCTCCATAGACGACCTGCGCTTGCCAGACGTCCTGAAGGAGATAAGCAAAAAGAGACGCGGGCTTTTCTTGGTGACGGGCCCTACGGGTCACGGGAAAAGCACGACCCTGGCCTCGATAATCAACGAGGTCAACAGGACGCGGTACGACCACATCATCACCATCGAGGATCCGGTCGAGTATATATATAAATCGGACAAGTGCATGGTGCATCAAAGAGAGATAGGCGCTGACACAAGCTCTTTCGCCGAAGGCCTCAGGCGAGCTTTGCGGCAGGATCCGGACGTGCTTCTGATAGGAGAGTTGCGGGATCTTGAAACCATCACGGCGGCTGTCACGGCGGCTGAGACGGGACACCTTGTCTTCGGTACGCTCCACACTCAGGACGCGGCTCAGTCCATAGACCGCGTTATCGACGTCTTCCCCCCGCATCAGCAGACTCAGATTCGCGTACAGTTGGCCACGGTTCTGGTTGGTATATGCTCTCAACAGCTCATCCCCAAAGAAGGCGGCGGACGCGTCTGCTCGACGGAGATTCTGATAGCCAACCCGGCCGTGCGAAACTGTATCCGCGAGGGTAAGACCAATCAGATTAAAACGCTTATCCAAACGGGCGTGAGTGTGGGTATGCGTACAATGGAGCAGAGCCTCGCTGGGTTTGTCAAAAGCGGAGACCTGTCTTTGGAGACCGCGCTGACTTTCGCCTACGATCCCAAAGACCTTCAGCGCGTCCTGCAAGGTTAATAAAAATTATCTCAGGAGGAAATCATGAATTTTCACTATCGCGCGCGAGCGTCCGACGGAAAGGTCGTAGAGGGTAATATAGAGGCCGAAAATCAAGGAAAGGCTTTAGAATTGCTCAGGGCGCAGGGGATGTTGCCCCTGTCCGTAAACGCCGCCGGCAAGGGCGGTAAGCCCAACGTCAAGGGCGGCATGACGTTTTTTGATAAACTGCAGCGCATCGGCACTATACCGGCCAAAATAAAAATGGTATTCTTTCGTCAGATGGCCACGATGGTTAGCGCGGGGCTAAGTCTGACTATGGCCTTGAATATCGTCGCTGAGCAGGAGAGAAACCTTATCTTTCGCGACGCCATAGCGTCTGTCAGGGGTAGTATCGACCAGGGCGTCGCTTTCAGTCAGGCCATGAGACAACACCCTTCCATATTCAATATCCTTATGCTCTCCCTTGTGCAGGCCGGCGAGGAAGGCGGAATGCTGGACAGCGCTCTCAACCGCATAGCGAACCTCTTGGAAAAACAGCAGGCCCTGAGAGGTAAAATCAAATCCGCTATGTTCTACCCTTCTTTCATCCTCTGCTTTGCCGGAGGCGTTGTCGTGGTTTACGTCGGCTTTATTCTGCCGCAGTTCAAAAAGGTTTTCGATCAGATGGGCGTAAACTTGCCGTACTTGACGCAGATGATGTTTGAACTTGGAGACTATTGTCAAGAGAACTATATGAAAATTATCACTGTTTTCGCAATCGTTATCGGTATCGTTATTTTCTTGTTCACAAGCAAGACACTGAAGCCCGCGATGGACAGGTTCAAGCTGAAAGCCCCTGTTTTTGGCCCCCTCGTGATGAAGGCTTCCCTGTCGCGCTCCACGCAGACGTTGGCGTCGCTCGTCACGGCGGGCGTCCCCATACTGCGCGGGCTTGAGATGTCGAGAGACGTCGCGGACAACTCGCTTATAGGGATGGGCTTTGACAACCTCATCGACGCGACAAAACGCGGCGCCAGCTTGGGCGACTCGGCGCGCCAGGCCAAAATTTTCCCCATTCTCGTGTGCCAGATGCTACGTATAGGGGAGGAGACCGGACACCTCGACGAAATGCTGGAAAAGGTGGCAAGCTGGTACGAGCAGGAGTTAGACGAGCAGGTAAAAGCCATGACGGCTATGCTCGAGCCAGTTATGATAGTGATAATCGGAGGGCTTGTGGCCATTATAGCTATTTCTATATTCGGCCCGATAACATCGGCTATGGAGCAGTTCTCGTAAAATATCGCAACTGCCGTCCGACCCAGGGCGACGACTGCCCTACGCTAAAACCCACCTGATTTAGCTCGCGTTGAGCTTTTTCAGGTGGGTTTATATATAGCTTACCGTATTTATTTTTTAATGGCGGTGAGTGAGAGATTCGAACTCTCGATAGAAGTTTTAGCCCCTATACTCGCTTAGCAGGCGAGTGCCTTCAGCCTCTCGGCCAACTCACCAAACGTGAACACATCCCGAAAACACAAGCGTTATTATATCGTTTGCGCGCCTGTTGTCAACATTTAGAATTTAACATAGCGTTTCTCTTTTTCAGGTAAAGTTGAAATTGCCGCTTATGGCGAGAATTATATCTTGTATTTTTTGATATAATGGCAAAAAATCGTAAATATACAGTTGCGCGGGGGAATTTTGTAGATGGTGGCGAATAATCTTGAGCGGCTTTGCGGCGTCAAGCGCGTTCATTTTATGGGAATAGGCGGAGTGGGCATGAGCGCGTTGGCTTTACTGCTGTCCGATATGGGGTACGTTGTCAGCGGATGCGACATTTCGAGAAGCGTTTACTTTGACGCGCTCGAAAAGAAAAATATACAGTGCCGCGTAGGGCATTCCGCGTCCCATATCGACGAATTTTCACCGCAGCTGTTGACTTACAGCAACGCCGTAGGAGCCGAGCAGAAAGAGCGGTTGTCCGCGCTTGAGCGTGGGATAATGACAATAGGCAGAGGCGAGCTTCTGAGCCTGCTATTTAACGCGTCGTTTGGAGTGGGCGTGGCGGGCGCTCACGGCAAAACGACGACGTCCTCCATGATAGGTATGGTTCTGGAACGTCTCGGACTTGACC
>BNVG01000129.1 GCA_025997935.1 Synergistales bacterium
GAAGCAACGCTCATCTCAAAGGCTTTATGAGCGGACGTATCTATAAGGGGCCGCTTAAAGGCGTATGTGTCCCGGGGCTGAACTGCTACTCCTGCCCCGGGGCTTTGTTTTCCTGCCCGCTTGGCTCGCTGCAAACCATTCTGGCCGGCTGGGAGTACGACTTCAGCTTTTACATTGCGGGTCTGCTTTTGGGCTTTGGGGCGATATTCGGGCGCTTCGTATGCGGCTTTTTGTGTCCTTTTGGGTTCATACAGGAGCTTTTGCATAAAATCCCGATATTCAAAAACAAAAAAATAAAAAAAATCCCGCGCATTTTTCTGTATATCAAATATGTCATATTGGCCGTGTTTGTGATAGGCTTGCCGGTTTTTGCCAAAGGCGAGGTCGGCGTCGGCTATCCGGCTTTTTGCAAGTTTCTTTGCCCGGCTGGTACTATTACGGCGGGCCTACCGCTTCTCGCGGGCAACGAGGAGTTAAGAGAGGCGGCGGGAGCGCTTTTCCTGTGGAAATCGCTTCTTTCCGCCGCCATTGTCGTGGGTTGCGTGGTGATATATCGCTTTTTTTGCAGAGTCTTATGCCCCTTGGGGGCGTTCTACTCGTTTTTCAATAAAATATCGATTTTACGCGTTGACCCGAACGAAGTGCGCGGAACTTTTTGCAAAATGGGGCTGAATCCCGTGCTGGAAGTCAACGGCTTAGAATGTATCCGTTGCGGCGAATGCAAGGCTCACGCCAAGAGGCGATTCGCCGGGCGAGGATCAAGCGCCGAGGTTATGGCAAATACAACAGAGCAGATAATCCACTCCGCGTAGATGACATGAGGCCCGATGCGGGTGGACGGAGCCCATGTCCAAAGCGCCCAGATGACGAGAGATGTCAGAATAACGCAAAAACCCGATGATTTTTTGCAAAGGCGCGGCGCGTATAAATTAACCACTATAAGAAGCGTGAACGACGTCGTCATTGCGAGAGCTGAAGTTATAGTCTGAAGTATGCCCACGGCGGTCATAGCTAAGTAGAGCGAACAGATACTAACCAAAAAAACGCCGACCCGCGAGATGAAAAGCTCGGTGTTGGGAGATAATTCTTTGCCGTCTCTGTTTACGTTCGGTAAAATAACGTCCTTGATCAACAGTGTGGAGCAACCCATCAAAAGAGCCACGGCCGTAGAGACGTCGGCGGCCCAAAGCGCCGCCAAGAAGATCCCGCCTATAGCGGGGCTTATGACTTCTTTGGCTATAGTAGGCAGAGCAAGGGCAGCGTTGGGGAGTCCGGGGAACTTGGAAGCGGCCATGATACCGAAGAACGCGCACAAAAACCCGGCCGGCAACGTCAATATACCGCCCAGAATGAAGCCGTTGCGCGCCGCGTTTTCGTCCTTGGCGGCCAGCGCAATCTGCGTCACGGCCTGAGTGGTGCAGCACTGTGTAATCATAACGGCCATCCAGCCCATGACAATAGCGATGCCGATTCCGCCTACTGGGTCGAGCCACGGACCTTCGGGCAGGCTCGCCATGACACTGTCATAACCGCCGAGGTTGTTAAAGCCCGAATAGAGCGCCGCGAGAATGCCGACGTAGATGATTATGACGTTTACCACGTTCGTGATACCGCTCGCCCAGTAGCCTCCCACAACGGTTATGCCGATAAAGACCACCGCGGAGGCGAGCATGCCTGTCGTCAGCGTAAAATATTCGGGCAGCATCGAGGCCAAGATAGCTCCGCCCGCCACGTATTGCAACGATGTTATCGTCATCATTATGAGAAGCTGCACTATGACGCCGATGAAGCGCGCGCCAGCGCCGTAGGCTGTCCCCATCATTTCGGGAATGGTGCTACGCTCCATTTTGCGGAATTTCGCGGCCAAGAAGAGCCCAACCACTATGCCGCCTGTCCCCCAAGCGCCGTTGTACCAACCGGCGGAAAGCCCCTTCGTGTACGCCTGCTCGGCGACTCCGACCGTCGACGCGCCGCCGACGGCAAGCCCCGTCAGCATGGTGGCGATAAGTATCGTAGGCAACTGACGGCCCGCCAACAAGTAATTGAGCACTTTGCCGCCCTTGCCGCGCTCCTGTATCTGCGTGGCCTTCCATGACAACAGGGTCAAAAGCACGACGTACACAATCAAAACAACCAACGGAATATTCAAAGACATTTCTAAACCTCTCCTCTCAAATTTTGAAAACTAAAACAACCTCTATAAAAAAGGGCTTCCTCACCGTTGTTTCGGCGAAGAAGCCCTTAGTCTTTCTTGGTATTTGGCTTAGCTCACACAGGCGAGCAAAACGCCAAACCTCGTAAGACCGGGTTCCCCGCCGCCTGTAAAATAATAGTAAAAGTAAAAGCTACCGTTGAAAACAGACATTTTCTCTAACATGCGAGTCACCCCCCTTACGAATTAAAAAGCTACAAACCAACTAAAACTCTTCAAGCCCGGCGATATTCAACATCTGCCAGTTGCGGGCGTTTATTTCTTCCACTATTTCCTTCAAAATCCTATCCGCGTCGTTGTAGGGCACTTGGCAGGTTCCGACTCTGCGGTGACCGCCGCCGCCGAAGCGCAACATCAGCTTGCCCACATCCACCGTAGCCGTGCGGTTGAGAATACTGTACCCCACCGCAAACACGCAGAACTGCTTCTCACGTCCGTGAAAAACGCGAATTGAGACGTTCTGGTCGGGGAAGAGCGCGTAGATAACGTGACGATTGCCAACATAAGTCTCTTCTATACCGCGAAGGTCAGTCACAACAGCCGCGCCGTCAGCCCAAGAATTATCTTTCATCATATGAACAAACGCATCCTTGTGTTCGTTGTAAAGGCGCACACGTTCCGCAAGGTCGTCGAGCTTCATTATCTCTTCGATGTCCATGTCACGCAGATACTCTATGAGACAATCCATCAGCTGATAGTTGGAGATACGAAAATCTCTGTATCTGCCGAAGCCGGTACGCGGATCCATTATGAAAGAAAGTAACACCATGCCTTCAGGGTTCAGTATTTCCTCACGGCTGAAATGTGCGGAGTCACACTTGTCAGCCTCCATAACCATCTGCTTGAAGCGCGCTAATTTTCCCTTTCCGCCCCCGTAATACTCATAGATGACGCGAGCACAGCTCGGCGCGGGCCATGAAGCCCCGGCGTACTTGTACTGATACATCATTCCTCTGGCATCTTCACTAGTATGGTGATCAAACCACATTCCGCATCCGGGAGAATAAGGAATATTCACCAGAACGTCATTGGCTGTAACATCTACCAACCCATCCTGAATATCTTTGGGGTGAACAAATTTCTTCTCCTCAAAAAGGTCGAGTTCTTTCAGCAATACAGCGCACATCAAACCGTCAAAATCAGATCGGGTCAGAAGCCGCATATCTTTCACCTCCGCAAAATAACACCCTGGGCATATCCGCTCTTTCATTATCACACTAACAACTATTGTATCGCATAATATGAATTAACGAAAGAGAAAGAATAATAATTTATTATACAAAAACAAATTTAATTCGACAAACTAAAAAACATCAAATTAAACTTTTACACCTTTTACGTAAGAAATTCTAACGGACAAATGCCTATCGGTCAAGATTATATCCTATCAATGACGATTTTCGTCAATGATTTTCTAAGTTTCCCCGAGTTTTTCCGGGAAATTATTTTGAGCAAGACGCGATAAACGCTATGAAATCCTTCATGACGCCGGGCAGGATATTGAAAGAATAATTCACGTCAACGCGCTCTGTGGCTTTATGCGCGTCTTTACCAATGGGTCCGAAGATGGCGCAGGGAATGTCGATTTTTTTAAGCTCCGATATGGGGAGGTCGAAGTTCAGCCCCCAAAGCGGCATATTTTGGGCCAGCGTTTCCAGCTCCGCGGACGATTCTCGAAAGCCCGTGAAGCTCATGTCGGTTATGCCCTCGAATATCTCAGCCTCCGACAAGCCAAAGCCCAAATCTTTCAATTTGCCGCGCGTGAAGGCGGCGGCTTCGCGCACTATGCGCTCGTTGGGGCTCTTTGCTGAGTTTTGACGCGGGGGGTAGTATGGCGGCAAGAAACCCACCACGACAAGCGGGCCCTTTTCGCCCGTCAAATCGAGAGCTAAGGAGACGAACTCAATATTACGCTCTCTCTCGTCCTCGGATGTGAGTTTTGGCAAAAGCAGTTCGAAAAGTTTTTCTCTCGATCCGGCCAACGCGGACGCTTGGTTTATGACGTCCTGCGCGTATGTGATTTTTTTAGGCAAATACTCACGTCCAACCTGCTTCAACGCCCCGGTGAGCGCCGCTTCAGAGGCGCGCGACACGTCACGCAGGACAAGTTCCGGCGCGTCGCTCATTGTCGGGCGGTTATAGTAGACAACCGTGCGCTCCGGCAAGGTCACGGCGTAGTTCTTTCGCAGGTCTTTCATATATAGACAGCACTGCGGCTTATCGCCCTTCCCCTCCAGTCCGATGTTCAGGTATGAGGCTATGAGCGTGGAGTTCAGGCCGCTTTTATAATTGCCGGTATGGCTCTCTATCCCCACGCAGAGGCAAAACGGCATTATCTTGCCTATTGTGCCGTAGTAAATGGCTGGGTTCCCACTCTCGAACGACGGCTCCGTATCTATAGCGACAAGGTAGTCGAGATTTTCGCGCACGCGCAAATCGGCCAAATACGGAACGACGCCCCTCATTCCATAAGAGTCCCCCTCTTCGTCAGGAACCAACAGAAGCAGCACGTTAAACTCCAAACCATCCCTGCGTTTCGTGTAATACTCGAGAAGACATATGTTGAGCGCGACTCCCGTCTTCATGTCCGAAACGCCCCTGCCGAAGAGGTACTCGCCGGACTCTAAATCTCTTTTGGCCTCGTCCGACAAGGAAAGTTCGCGCGCGCGCCTCGTATATTCCTCGGGGTCGAACGCGCAGGAGACAAGAGGGCCGCAACCCTGCGCGTCGACCACGTCGAAATGTCCCGTAAGGATTACGGTTTTTTGGGCGCGCGACGCGCCGCCCGACTTTCCGCCTCTCAGAAAAGCCGCGACGGCATGACGGCCTAAGGGGTCGTTTCCCAATGGGATGAACCGCAAATCGCTCGCGTATTCCTTGAAATAAGGCGAGCGGGATAGTCTGTCATAGATAAAGCGCGCCGCTTCGTCCTCGCCCCCCGCGCTACCCGTCACGCTTTGG
>BNVG01000130.1 GCA_025997935.1 Synergistales bacterium
GAACCTGCTTATGCTGCTGATATGGTCGTTCGGAAGCTCCAATCCCAACAAGAGAAACTTCGCGCGGGCCGTGCTGCTTCTTATGATTCTGTTCATCGGTGCGGGCGTAGCGTTCTTTATGCTCTACCCGGAAATACAAGTGAGACAAATACAAATACCCTAGAGGCAAAAACCATGAAACGAAAATTTCTGTCGTCGATATTATCGCTGTTAATTGCCGTGTGGCTGTTTTCCGCGTCCCAGGCGGACGCCGCGCCGAGGAAACTCCAGGCCGCGAACGCAAGGCCGACGGGCTACGCCGTACACAAGGAGACAAACGGGCCTTGGGGAAAGGTGAGACTGCTGATTCACAAGGAGGACGCGGACAGTATATGGTTCGACGCAGTGGCGATAGAGATTGCGCCGAACAAAGGAAAGGCCAAAGTTATTCTCCTGCCCGACGCAGACGGGGGGCTTGACGCCGATATAGACGTGAAAAGTTTTATATCGCCGTCAGAGCGCGAGATTTTTCTGTCCGTGGCGACGGGAGGCAGCGGCGGATTTGTGAGCTCTTATATTGTTCAGGTAGGCAAAGACGCCCCGTATCTTATTTTTGACGTAGATAAAGACGCCCGATACAAGTTCAAGGGGGAGTCTATCGAGGAATACAGCAAGATGACGCCCCGCGACGTGGACGGCGATAACGTCTGCGAGCTGGTATGCGTCGGTGTTTACGTAAACGACTCCTCCAAATCGAGAGCGGACGGCATGGCCGCCGTGACGCTGACGCTGAAATACCAAAACGGCGCGTGGAAGGCCGTGTCGGACGGCAGCGCGCCGGCCGCCAAAACATCCCGCGGCCACGCCTATGACCAAAGCGTGCTCGCCCCCGGAGAGGTTATCATCTTCGACAACTGGAACATTGACGGCGTCAGGAACGGCCCGTCGGCCGACACGACGTTTGAGCTGGCGCAAAGCGTGACAATAACCTACATCGACACGTATCATTATTTCAACGGCGGAAGCCGGGCCGGAAGCATTATGCTGACGAATCAGAATGGCACACAGTACGGGCCCTGGAGAGCGGAGGGGCAAAAAGGTCAGGGCGGGGTTGTGGACGCGAGCTGGCACGTCTATCCCAACGTCACGCTCCCGCCGGGCCGATACAAAATCAGCGATACCGACGAAGGCACATGGTCGCATAACAGCACGTCTGGGGGCAGGGGTTTCGCGCAAGTGCGCGGCGTGCCGGTCAGTTCCGCGTCCCCGCCCGAGACCATAAAGGACTTCAAACGCGACTGGGCGGAGTTTCAAAAGGGGTTCGGCGATTACAAGGCAAATCCGCCGAAGGGAGCCGCACGGATAGAGTACGCTATGGACGTCTGGGGAGACTGGAAGGGGTTTTATCTGTGGTTCGGGCGGGAGCAGTCAAATCCCGTATATCATCCGTTTGATCTTAGGATTACGGAATATGTCGGGGGCGAGGACGGCGGCAACCGAAACATGACGTTTGATTTTTCGCTTCGTTACAAGGTCAACACCGATAAATCCATAGAAAGCAATCGGGGGAAGCTTGCCTTCGGCGGCTCGTGGGGCGAGGGTTCGGGTTCGATTTACTTGAAAGAGGGTTACGAGGGCGAGTGCGTGTTCTGGAAGCAGAACGGCTACGACCGGGGAATGACCGATTTTACGAGTCCGGACGGCGAACGTCACAGGTTCATGTTTTACCGCAAGTCGATAAGATAAAAATGGGCAGGGCCATGCAGATGGTGGGCGAATGGACGCCGGAGGACGATGTTTCATAGATACGGAGGTTTAGTTATGAAAAAAATTTTTCTTTTTCTTCTGAGCGCGGCGTTTTTTATTATTTCGCGCGAATCTTATGCCGCCGCGCCAAAACTTTCGGCGGAGTTTATGAAAGGCACATGGTTATCAAGCGAGCCTTCCCATGAAGGGACTACGTCTCTGCTCGAATTTTCGGACGGGAAGTATAGTTTTTTCGAAATAGCTAAACCGGAGGGGCGGTCGTTCAAGCAGACGGGCGAACTCTGGGCCTCCGGCCACATCGGGCACAGCACGCAAGCAGACCCTCCCGCCGTTTATTCCGTAAAAGGAGACGTATTGATCTGGTATTTCAAATCACGCGTTACTGTCGTGGACGCCAATACCGTGATAATGACAGACGTTGAGTACGGGGACAGGAATAAATACTTTCGGGCGCTTGACGACAAAGAGACCGTCCGTTCTATTTCGCGCCGCGAGGCAAAGTCGCCGAGGTTGCCCAAGCTGAGCATGGAATACCTCGTCGGGGAGTGGATAGGGCCGCTGCGGGGCGACGGCTCCCGCTCAAGACACATATTTTACAGAGATGGAACGGGCCTCGATGACTCTTGTATGCCCCCCAAGGGAGACAACACGCTCGGCGGCTACTCGCACGGAACGTGGAGGCTCGGCCTGACCGACCATCGTACAGCCGGCGATTACAAGCTGCGCAAACATAGGTTCCTGTCCGCAAACGACATTATGTTCACTTACACGTACCCGAACGGCCAAACATGGGAAAACGGCGCGTCGTTTCGCGTCATAGACGAAAACGAGATGGAGGAATACTCACTGTTGAATGGAAAATATATTTGGCGCTACCGGTTTCACCGCGTGAGATGATACCCGGCGAAGTATCTTGAGTCTTAATGATATTTTCCGAGCTATGACGAGACAGATAAAAAGCGAGGGTATCTTTGTTGGATAAATGTGAGTATGAGAACCCTAAAGTGTATGAACAATAAACTAAGAGAGAAATGTTAAAGTAGTAAAATATTATAAATCATGTATATGATGGATTGGACAAGTAGTGCACGATGAAAAAAATCATTTTCGGACTCGTTATCTTTTGCGCCTTTGTCGCGGCTGTATTCCTCGGTTCGAGCCATAAGGTGTCAAGAGGCGTTGAAAAGAGAGCCACGCAGGCGTAATTGTGCATCCTTACCGCTCGACTTTCCGCTTCAAACAGCTCATAATGAAATAAAGAAAGTAAAGAATCCAGGAGGTCTTGTTATGGATGTCGCGAGAATATCGGTAAAGGGTCAGGTGACGATTCCCATTGACATACGCCGCAAACTCGGTCTCAAAGATGGTGATAAAGTTGTTTTTGCGGAGAAAGACGGCAACATAGTTCTGCTCAACTCAAATCGCCTGGCATTTGAGGAATTCGGTCGCGCGATGTCGGGCGTGGCGGAAGAATTAGAGTTGCATAGCGAGCAAGATGTCGTAGATATGTGCAAAGAAATCCGCCGCGAACGCGCTCACGCTCTTCACATCTCATCGGTATGAGAGTGATGTTCGATACAAATATTCTCATATCTGCCGGCCTCTTTTATGGCGGCAAATTTTCGCGCGTAGTGGCTGACATTACCGAAGAACATAATCTTGTTTTGAGCAGTGTGGTGATAGATGAGCTTCGTGACGTTGCAAACAGAAAATTTCCACACAAGAAGTCAATTCTTGATCATTTTCTTCAAAAACTTAGTTTTGAAATGGCATATACGCCCGATAACGTCGACCCTGATATTTTCCCTAAAATAAGAGACGAGAAGGACTATCCGATTTTGGCTTCCGCTATCATTGCTGATGTTGATGTTCTGATTACGGGCGACAAAGATTTTGAGGGTATTGACTTAGAACGCCCCGAAATCATGACGATTAAGGAATTTGAGGAAAAATATCTCTAAATCCTGCACAGCAACAACTAAAGACACCGACTGTCCCATCGGAGTGAGGTATAAATCACCCCAAAAATCACCCCTTTTTCGCAGAAATTTCGATTCCTCCGCCAAAATCCACTTCACTTTTCGCTCAAAATCACCCCAGGGATGACGACATCGCTGCGGGTTCGTAATACTATTTCGGCTATGAGCATGGTCCTCGGAAAAATTGCGGAATGAATTATTCGAGACAGGAGTGATATGTAATGGCAAATTTTCTCATCACCATGTTCGTGATCGGCATTGTGGCAGTTGTCTGTCGGAGTGTTGTGTTTCATCTCCGTCTACAACAAACTGGTACGCACTAAACCATAGTTCCAGAGCAAAATAGAGTCTGATTGCTTTCTATAAGTGCAGTAAGGCCATGTTTTTACTTGATTTTATACCCATGTAATGCTACAATACATTTCATGTATATCGAACGAGTTCCTAACCATGGTTCCTCTCCGACCATCTTGATTCGTTCTTCAAGACGTGAAGGGGACAAAATAGTTAAAACTACGCACGCTAACGTTACAGGGTTACCGGAGGAAATGTTGACTGTTCTCGAATTGCTTCTTCAGGGCAAAACCATGGTATCCGCCGACGAGACTTTTAAAATACGACATTCTCGCCCCCATGGTCATGTCGAGGCCATTCTCGGACTTGTTCGTAAATTGGAACTGGAGCGTATTATCTCCAGCACTCCCAGCCGTGAACGTGACCTCGTCCTGGCTATGATCGTTTCTCGGCTGATCGAACCCTCTTCAAAGCTGGCGTTAACAAAACAATGGGAAACCACGACACTCTCTGAAGAATTGAACGTCGCAGATGCAACCGAAGACGAGCTTTACACCGCTATGGACTGGCTCCTCAAACGTCAAACGAGAATAGAAACGAAACTGGCATCCAAACATCTCAAGGGTATCGATAGTAAATCGGCTTCTGTAGTGCTTTATGACGTTTCAAGTTCCTCATATCACGGAGAACATTGTCCATTGGTGAAGCGAGGATATAATCGAGACGGGTTGAAGAGGGTTCGATCAGCCGAGAAACGATCATAGCCAGGACGAGGTCACGTTC
>BNVG01000131.1 GCA_025997935.1 Synergistales bacterium
TGGGCAGCTCCTGCATCTACCCGCGTATGGCCCCGCAGCCGATAAACGAGTCGGCCCTGCTGACGGGGCCTCTTGAACCCACAAACGAGCCCTACGCCATAGCCAAGATAGCGGGTATCAGGCTGTGCCAATCTTACAACAGGCAGTACGGTACGAACTTCATCTCCGTCATGCCCACAAACCTCTACGGCCCGGGCGATAATTACGACCTCGAAACATCTCACGTAATGCCCGCGATGATACGCAAGTTTCACGACGCCAAAGCAAGCCGCGCCCCTTCCGTCACGCTGTGGGGAACGGGGTCTCCGAGGCGGGAGTTCCTCTACGTGGACGATATGGCAGACGCCTGCTTATTCTTAATGGAACGTCACGACGGCTCGCAGATAGTCAATATCGGGACGGGACAAGACGTGACGATAAGGGAGTTGGCGGAAACGGTGGGGCGAGCGGTCGGTTACGAGGGCGAGATCATATGGGATTCGTCTAAGCCCGACGGAACGCCCAAAAAACTTCTCGACGTCTCCTTGCTACATGGAATGGGATGGAGACACGGCGTGGATTTGGAGGAGGGAATAAGAAAAGCCTACTCCAACTTCGCCGTTCACACCGCCGCCCGACCGACCGAATAATACCTGAACCCCGCTTTCTTCATCTCTGACAAAGAATAAAGGTTGCGTCCGTCGACTATTAGCGGACTGTTCAGAAGCCTGCGGACGCGCTCGAAGTCGGGCTGGCGGTAGACGTCCCACTCTGTGGCCACGACGAGCGCGTCCGCGCCGTTTACGGCGTCATAAGGATCGTGCGTGTAGAGCAGACCCTGCCGCTCGCCGAGATAGCGTCTCGTTTCGTCTATGGCGCGCGGGTCGTGGGCCTGAATGCGGGCGCGGGCGTCCAAGAGGCTTTGAATCAGGGTCAAAGCCGGAGCCTCGCGGGTGTCCGATGTTTTAGGCTTGAAGGCTAAGCCCCACAGCGCTATTGTTTTTCCCTCAAGCCCTCCGCCGGCGGCGAAACATGCGGACAGCTTCTCGTAAAGCACCTCTTTTTGACGGACGTTGACCTCGTCCACAGCCGTCAGTATCCGCGAGTCGTAGCCGGACGCGCGCGCGAAATCGCAAAGCGCGCGGACGTCTTTTGGGAAACACGAGCCACCATAGCCGCAGCCCGCGTACAAAAACTTGCCGCCTATGCGGGAGTCTAAGGCCATAGCCTTGCGGAGGCTGTCGACGTTGGCCCCCACCCGCTCGCATATATTGGCCATCTCGTTCATAAACGAAATGCGCGTCGCGAGCATGGCGTTCGCGGCGTATTTTGTCATCTCCGCCGACGGAATATCCATAAATATGAGCTTCTCCGGCTCCGTGAAGGAGTATATAGCCCTCATCCGCGCCTCGGCCATCTCGGAATCGACGCCTATAACCACGCGCTCAGGCTCCGTAAAATCCCTGACCGCCGAACCCTCGCGCAAAAACTCGGGGTTGGACGCCATTACAAACTCAACGCCAGAGTCCCCGAGCTCTTCGCTTATCCATTTTTTTACCTTCGCGTTCGTACCGACGGGAGATGTTGATTTTACGACGACCAATAAAGGCGCGGCGTTTTGCGCGTTCGCCTTCAGGTTGGCTTTCATGGCGTTCGCTATATCGCGCGACGCCTGTTCAACATAAGTCAGGTCGGCGCCGCCGTCCTGGGATGACGGTGTACCCACGCAGATAAAGCAAGCCTCGGCGTCCTTCAGGGCCTCCGTCATGCGCGTAGTGAAAGACAGCCGTTCCTCCGCCATATTGCGCTTCATCATATCCGACAGGCCGGGCTCATAAAACGGAACCTCGCCCTGACGCAAGGCGCTTACCCTGCTCTCGTCCACGTCCACGCAGACCACGTTGTTTCCGAAACGGGCCAGACACGTCCCGGTCGCCAGCCCAACATACCCCGAACCTATAATGACGAGTTTCACCTATAAAATCCTCCCAGGGCAAAAATAAATTTTAAGAAAAAGTTTTAAGAAAACGAAAGTCTGAATCTCAGTTTTCATTTTTTATCACGGCGTTTTATTATATAGTATATATAATTACTCCGCCGTAAGCAAAATGACGGAGCGGTGATATAATTGAGAAAATTTTGTAAATTTTTGCAAATCGCAAAACAGGGCGGAGGAATAGACAAATGAAAAAAATCGATGCGCGCGGCAAACCTTGCCCGCAGCCCGTTATGCTGACAAAAGCCGGCGTCGACGCCGGAGAAAAAGAGTTTGAGATACTGCTCGACAACCCCGTCTCGGCGTCTAATGTGACGCGGTATCTGGAGGGTCAGGGTTTCAGCGTTTTGCTAAAAGACGACGACGGCTTGCTCACCATCAAAGCGGAACCCCGAAAACCGGGGCAGAAGCCAGCGCCGAAACCGGCCCCAAAGCCCGCGCCCACTCCGCCATTAGCGAACCTGCCTCCGCACGTAGCCGCCAAAGAGACGTTCTCCGTCCTTGTCACGGCTGGCGTCTTGGGACGCGACGATCGCAACCTCGGCGAAGTTCTGATGAAAGGCTTTCTCGGGACAATTTCCCAGATAGACTCCGCACCCCTTGTCGTAGCCCTGATGAACGAGGGCGTCAAGCTGGCCCTGCAAGGCTCGGCCACGTGCGACCACCTGAAAGACTTAGAGAAAAAAGGCGTCTCGATTTTGGTATGCGGCACCTGCACAAATCACTTCGGCATAACGGAACAGATAGGCGCGGGAGTCATTTCGAACATGTTCGAGATAATAGAGTCCATCAATAAAGCGTCTAAAGTGATAACGCTTTAGCGCGCCGATATGAAATTTTTGCTGTTTATAAAAACGCCTACGCCGCTTGGCGACATGCTTTTGGAGGCGGACAACAGTGGGCTTTGTGGGGCTTGGTTTTGCGGGCAAAAACATTGTCCGCCCTCTGTGGACGGTCTTGCGCCGTCGCCTCAAAACGACATACTGCAAAAAGCGGCTCTGGAGCTGGCCGACTACTTCGCTCAAAAATTGCGCGTTTTTACCGTGCCGGTGTCTCTTGACGGAACTCCCTTTCAGATGCGCGTGTGGAAAGAACTGTTAAAGATTCCTTACGGTGAGACCGTGTCTTACGGCGACATAGCCCATGCGCTCAAACTCGGCGGTTTGGGCGCGCGAGCCGTGGGGGGAGCCGTGGGGCGCAACCCGGTCAGCGTTATAGTCCCCTGTCACCGCGTCATAGGCAAAGACGGAAGCCTCACGGGCTACGGCGGCGGTATAGACAAGAAAAAAAGCCTTTTAGGCTTAGAGGGGTTGAACTTATGAGCATTCTTGTGACGGGCGGCGCCGGATATATAGGGAGCGTGACAGTAGAGGCGCTACGCGCTACGCGCGAGAGCGTAGTGGTGCTGGACGACCTGAGCGCGGGGCACAGGGAGGCGCTTTCTCCCGACGTGACCTTTTATGAAGGCGATGTAAGCGACGCTCCGCTTCTGAGGAATATAGCCAAGCGGCATAATATCGAACAGGTAATTCACTTCGCGGCCTTCGCGTCCGTTCCAGAGTCCGTTGGGGAACCGTTGAGGTATTTCGGGAACAACACCTGCAGGCTTGTGGAGATGCTCAGAGTCCTGCGCCCTTGCGGACTCAGGAGCATAGTGTTCTCCTCCACGGCGGCGGTGTACGGCGAGCCGCAAAGCCCCGTAATAGATGAAGAACACCAAAAACGCCCCTGCAACCCCTACGGGCTGTCGAAGTATTTCGCCGAGCAGATTTTAGACTGGTCAAACACCGCTTATGGGATAACTCACGTGGCTCTCAGGTATTTCAACGCCTCGGGGGCTTTGCCCAAAGGCGCCATCTCCGCCGACTCGCCCGCGCGCGGCGAGGATCATCGCCCCGAGGGGCATTTAATCCCGTTGGTTTTGCAGACCGCTCTGGGGCAAAGAGAGCGCGTCAGCGTCTTCGGGACGGACTACCCAACGCCGGACGGCACTTGCGTGAGGGACTACGTACACGTCCTCGACTTGGCCGACGCGCATATAAAAGCCCTGCGTTATCTCAGGGACGGAGGCAAGAGCCAAAAAATCAATCTCGGCAACGGCAAGGGTTTCTCCGTGCGAGAGGTGATAGAAACGGCGCGACAGATAACCGGGCGCGATATAGCCGTGAGTCTTGACGCGCGCCGACCCGGCGACCCGTCCACACTCGTGGCCGCTCACCAAAAAGCCGCCGCCACGCTTGGCTGGGAGCCGCGGTACGCGAATCTCGGCGACATTATACAAACGGCCTGGGATTGGCACAGCGACCACCCAAGCGGCTACGTCTCTTCTTCCCTCCCCCCCCCCGTAACAAAAAGCGCGTATGAATAGAGAAAGGCAGGGAAGTAAAATGAAGAAGAAGTTATTCCGTATGCGCTCTTTGATAGTTTTACTTATCGCGTTTTGCGTCCTCTGCCTTTTCGGCGTCGGCGTCTTCTCTGTCGCCGCAATAAGAAATGTGAGACAACAATATACCATCCCGAACTACATCAACGATCTTTGCAGCCTTGTGCAAAATTTAGTTAGATATGAGTTTATGGCAATGCTCTCAAACGATAAAAACTACAGCCTCGAAAATGAAAAGGGCATAGAGCGAGTTGACAAAATATTGTCGGATCTTTCAAAAAGCGACGAGGACGTCGCCGATTTTGTCGAAAAAGACGAATGGGCGCGCCTTGACGGGGTGAACACGCACATCTGAAAGGGAGTTCCGTCAAGAGACACCGGCACGGTAAAAACGCGCA
>BNVG01000132.1 GCA_025997935.1 Synergistales bacterium
ACTCCCGTCCTCCGATACTGTTTTCGTGCGAAGTCCTTCCATAAAGCCATACTCAAAGACCCTAATGACAATATTCTCGTCGCCTCCACTCGGACACCATCATTATTATAAACGAGACATACGCTTACCATATCGAAGCGGAAATAGGAGACGACGAGAATATTGTCATTAGGGTCTTTGAGTATGGCTTTATGGAAGGACTTCGCACGAAAACAGTATCGGAGGACGGGAGTAAAATATCAATAAAATTCCCGAACGCAAGGATTATATATTGGGAGACGACAAAGAAAACACCGGATGAAGTAACGCTTTCTTTAGAGTTTTCCGAAGGTGAGCAATATAACTACAAAGTGAAGTCGTTCAAATTTCTTGAGCATGACATAAAAGAGCTTGAGGAACGTAAACTCGCTATTCTATTGCCGTTCTATGTGTTAAAATTACGGAAACAAGCGGTGTCCGCTAAAACATCCAAGCGCCGCGCGGAATTAGCCATAGAGATGAAAACCATTGTAGACGAACTTGTGATAACAGCAGACAGAGCCGAGGCGTCCGGCTTAGTGAGCGAAGCCGACAAGCGTATAGTGCTGGAGCATATGGAGCGGTTGTACAGAGAACTGTTTGCTCAATACACTGAGTTCAAGGAGGGGGATGTGATGTTGCAGGATAGGATTTTGACTTATTCGGAAGAAGCGGCGGAAAAAGCGGAATTAAAAGGTAAAGCTGAAAAGGCTTTTGATGTGGCGCGAAAGTTGCTGGCGCGCGGCATGACGTTGCTGGAAGTCGCCGAGATTGCTGAATTGCCTATAGATCAGCTCCAGACATTAGTTCCTCGATAGTAAACAAGACAGCTAAACAGCCTATCATTGCAAAACAACAAAAAGGGAAGCCACGAACTCGCGAAAACGCGGGAGGCTTCCCTTTTGTACATTCTTGTTAAGCCTGAAATTTTTTATGAAGCGGCCCTGGTCTGCGCGCGCTCACGTTTGCGCGAAATGCTTATTGAAAAATCCGTATATTTCGACTTAAATAGACTCATCGGGTTTTACACTATTTTAGAAGGGGTGATTTTTTTGATATGGACTAATCCTGTGGTAATCTCTGTAATAGTTATGATCGCGCTCTGTCTCATGAACCTCAACGTCCTTCTTGCGCTCCTGTTCTCAACCCTTGTGGCCGGCTACGCAGCCGGAATGTCGATGGGCGACACTATAGGGTCTTTAATCAACGGTATGGGCGGCAACGCCGAAACGGCCCTGAGCTACGTATTGCTGGGCATTCTCGCCTCGGCCATCAGCGCGACCGGCCTGGCTCAGCTCGCCTGCAAAAAACTCGCCTCCGTGGTGCACGGACGAAAATACTTCTTGATTATGACGCTCGCCGTCGTCACGTGCTTTTCTCAAAACCTCGTCCCCATTCACATAGCCTTCATCCCAATTCTGATTCCGCCGCTTTTACACCTGTTCAACCAGCTCGAAATAGACCGCAGGAGCGTCGCCTGCGCCCTCACGTTTGGTCTGAAAGCCCCCTACATCGTGCTACCGTTCGGGTTCGGAATGATTTTCCACACCATCCTGTCAGCTGAGATGGGAAACAACGGCATGGTGGTGGATAAGGCTGACGTATGGCATTCCACGTGGATTTTAGGCATAGGTATGGTCTTGGGGCTTCTCCTGGCGATATTCGTGTCCTACACAAAGAGCCGCAAGTATAAAGACCTCGATATAGCCGGCGTTAGCCGCGAGGAGATAAAAGACACGTTCAACTTCGCCCACCTCTCTACGCTCGTGGCGGTGTTCTTAGCCTTCGGCGTTCAGCTTTTCACAAACTCCCTTCCGCTCGGCGCGCTGGCCGCGCTCGCTCTGATGACCGTTACGGGCGCTATCAAATGGAACGACTTGGAGCTTTCGGTCGAGGGCGGAATGAAGCTCATGGGACTCATAGCCTTCATCATGCTCGTGGCCGCCGGATACGGCGCGGTCATACGCGAGACAAAAGGCGTGGACGAACTCGTCAGGGCCGTCGTCGGCATGGTCGGCGGGAGCAAGGTTTGGGGCGCGTTCTTGATGCTCCTTATCGGGCTTCTTGTTACGATGGGCATAGGCACGTCCTTCGGAACAATTCCCGTCGTGGCCGCGATATACTGCCCACTTTCCATTGAGCTCGGCTTCAGCGTCGGCGCGACGGTCTGCATCCTCGCCGCCGCCGCCGCTCTCGGCGACGCCGGTTCCCCCGCGTCCGACTCGACGCTCGGGCCCACCTCCGGCCTCGACGCCGACGGACAACACAGCCATATATGGGATACATGCGTCCCGACGTTTTTACACTTCAATATCCCGCTGATAATCTTTGGAATGATCGGAGCGTTGTATTTGTAGTAAACAAAACCCCCACAATACACCGATAGGATATGTGCAAAATCTTCGGATTTTGCACATATTTTTGTTGTCTGCTATAACGTCTCGATTTGGCTTGAGGTCAATCCGGTGGCTTTGGCGATTTGATCAAGAGGCAGACCAATCGCTAGGAGGTTTTTGGCTACCGAGAGCTTTTCTTGGAGCGCGCCTTTAGCTATTCCCTTGGCTATCCCTATAGCTTCGCCCTTAGCTATCCCCATAGCTTCGCCTTTCGCCAATCCCTCTCTGTTCGCCGTATTCGTTATAACCATTAGGTCACGTCGTCTCTTTTCGGCCTGCTCGTAGTCGCGTCTGACCTGTTCGTCAGCCGATAAATACTTTACAATTGTGACGGCCTTATCCATCTGCGGGCTTGTCTGGGCTAACATATTAAAATCCTCATAAAACCTCGTCGTATTCGTCCTCCGGTAAACGAAGAACGCTTTTTAGGAAGCCGGTCAGTATATCTTTATTCTCCTCCGTTCCGAAGATGCGTTTGAAGATAACGTCGTTTTTTGGTTTGAGAAGATTGGGCATTGATTTCACCGTCCTTGTTGTTGAGGTTATTATAACATGACGGCGATTTATGGATTTATGACTATCAAGTTGTCTCATGCGCTAAAAACCTCCCCCTGTCGGCTACGCCGACATCCCCCTCCGAGAGGGAGACGAGAAGCTGGTCATTACATAAACATCTCGTTCACGCTAAACTTCTCGCCCCCTTCTCGGAGGGGGGACAGTCGCCGAAGGCGACAGGGGGGAGGCCTCGACAGGATTTGTCTGAACTTGAATAAACTTGATAGTCATTTATGGATTTTCATAATTCAAAACCAACAAAGTGTTTTCAACTTTTTGATTTTTAATGTAATATACTATCTTGACGGTTTATTTTTTGAATTTTTTGTATTGTTACATAAGGAGGCTTTTTCAAATAATGCAAACGCTCACTTCTCTCCGGCGTCACCATGCGGGCCGCAAATCTATTTTTACCCCCCCCCGCTTATTTTAGTTTAGTTTTTTTAATATTTGTTTTATGCCACGCCACCTTCGCGCCTCCCGCGTTGGCCGCGGACACCACTTGGTACACCCCGGGCAACTCTCCCTTTACCATATCCACCGCCGCGCAATTAGAGGGATTAGCTGATATTGTGAATGGGAATGGGATTACAGCGTACTCCTTTTCCGGCGATACCATCACGCTCGCCGACAACATTGATCTGTCGTCTTATACTTCATGGACGCCCATCGCGATTTACGGGGGCCCCGCCCTATTCGAGGGCACATTTGACGGCAACAACAAAACGATCAGCGGCCTCACCGTCGACGTGTCAGACACCGGCACCGACATCTACGCGGGGCTGTTCGGTAGTATCTACGGCGAGGTCAAAGACCTGAACGTCGTGGTTTTCAGCGTCAGCGCCAAAGTCGATGGCACAAGCGCGAGGGCCTATGCCGGGGGCGTGGTTGGAAATAACAACCAGGGGACGATCTCCAACTGTCACGTGTCAGGAGGTACAATTTCCGCCGAAAGTCCTGTAAACCTACTCACGTATGCCGGAGGCGTGGCCGGAAGCAGCGAGATGGGGACAATCGAGAAATGTCACGTCTCGGGCGGCGTCACGGTTAAGGCCACAAGTGGCAGTACAGCCAACGCCGGAGGGGTGGTGGGGTATAGCGCCTTGGATGATATTTCGGAGTGCTTCAACGCCGCCGCCGTCATTGCCTACGGAGTCGAAGCCTATGCCGGGGGTGTGGCGGGAAGAACTGTGGGCTCTACCGGCACTATTCTTATCACCGCCTCTTACAACGCGGGCCCGGTCACAGCCTTAGCCAGCACAAACGATGCCTACGCCGGGGGCGTGGTGGGTGAGTCCAACGGCGCCTCTACCCCCCGCACTATCAGCAACTGCGCCAACATCGGCGATATAAAGGCCGACAGCGCTGCCGGCAACGCCCAAGCGGCTGGAATATTGGCGGGGGGATGGATGAACGGCATCACAGCCTCTTACAGCGCGGGTGCGGTCTCGGCCACGGGCGGCATCGGGGGCGATGCCGGCGGCTTGGTTGCCGACATCGCGTCCACGGTCACGGGCGTGGTGCAAAACAGCTTCTACGACAACGAAAAAGCCCCCGGCCCCCTCTTCGATGATACGCTCGCAAACGGCAGAACCACAGCCCAAATGCAGACCCCCGGCACATACCCGACCGGCGCGGACTGGGCGAATACCGCAATCTGGATACTTCAGGACGGCATCTACCCCGTCTTGACGTCATTAGCCCATACCCTGACCGTAAACAACGGAACAGGCGGGGGAAGCTACATGC
>BNVG01000133.1 GCA_025997935.1 Synergistales bacterium
CGTTCTGATTTTGTGAATGTCCAAGATTTCCGGAAACGCTAAGGCGGCGCGCTCTATCAGATTCAACTGCTCGGGCGCTAAGGACGTGTCAAGAACGTCTTTTATGCTGCTCCATGATATGGATACGGCCGCGTAGAGGATAAACGCGCTGACTATGACGGCCGCGAGGGGGTCGAGAACGGCCCATTTGTCCCCGCCGACGATGCTTCCGCCTATCCCTAAAAGCGCGCCTACGGACGACATGGCGTCAGAGCGGTGATGCCACGCGTTGGCCTTGAGAGAGGGGCTGTTCAGTTTCTCGCCCTTCGCAAACGTTACGCGGAACAGGGCCTCCTTTAACAAAATAGAGAGGGTGGCGGCCCAAAAGGCCACCATGCCCGGATGCGGCAGTGTCTCCCCACGGAGCGAGCGCATAATGCTGCGGCTTCCCTCAAAGAAAATCCCAAGCCCTACCAAGAGAAGCACTAAGCCGCAGAAGGCCGCCGCTAAGGTCTCGAAACGTCCGTGCCCGTAGGCGTGATGCTCGTCGGCGGGTTTGCTTGTGTAGCTGAGTCCCAGGATGACGGCCAAGTCCGTCAAAAGGTCTGAAAGCGAGTGCGTGGCGTCCGCGAGCATGGCTCCGCTGTTGCCCAAAATGCCGCACGTGTATTTCCCGGCCGTGAGAGCGACATTTATGCCAAGCCCCAAAAGCGTGACGGACATGCCGTCCTGGGTTCTTTCTTCCGCGTCTCGCGTCTCCTCGGATATAATCTTCAATATCTCTCCCTCCTTTCCTTTTGCCTTTCGTCTCATGCTATGATTTTAATCATAATACGGCGCGGCAAAATATGCTAAAGTATTTCGGGGATCTTAAAAATTTATTTTGGGTTTTTAGGAGAGATAACGATGAGCTTGGCTTTTATTATAAAGATATTCGCGCGCCGCGCGGTTTGCGCGGTTTGTGTAATATGCGCTTTTTTGTGTTTCGAGACAAAGGCGCGTGGGGCGCAGAGCAGTTCAGGCGCTCTCTTTCCCGAAGAAGCGCCGTTAGTCACTGTAAAACCGCACGGCGTACCCCGAAAATTGCGCGAGGCAAAACAAATAGATATTCCGGCGCCCGAATCCGAAGATGTAAAGCCCTCGGATGAAAAGTCGCCCGACGTGGAGTCCTCCGACGTAAAACCAATCGATGTAACGTCAATTGATATAGCGTCAATCGACATAACGCCCATAGAAACGGAATCCTCCGATAAAACCCCAAGAGAAACCATAGACGCGTTGCTCAAAGAGCTGGCCGCGCCCGACTCCTCAAAAACCCCGAAACCATCTCTGCCGCCGGCCACCATTCAGTATGCGCTCGCTTCGCGCGATGTCGCGCCGACGCCGTATTCTTCCGTCGCGCCGAGAGACGGGAAAATGTCATGGCCAGTCACGGGCAAAATAACGTCAGGCTACGGCAGGCGCGGCAAGCGGCGTATGCACACCGGCATCGACATGCCGATGCCGGCCAATACGCCTATCGGCTCGGCGGCGGACGGCATTGTAGCGGATACGGGCTCGTCAAAAAACGCAAAATATCGCGGCTACGGCAACACGGTTGTGATAGACCACGGCAACGGCGTCTCCACGCTCTACGCGCACTGCCTGAAGCTCGCCGTCAAACCAGGAACGCGCGTAAAGCGCGGTGACGTGGTGGCCTACGTGGGCCGGACGGGACGCGCAACGACTACGCACGTGCATTTCGAGGTGAGAAAGAACGGCAAGCCGGTGAACCCGCTACCCTATCTGACGGCCCGGTGAGGCGCGAGCCCGATTTTATGGTAAGATAAACCAATACTCTAAGTTATCTTCAAAATATTTTACTAATTTAGTTCGGTAATTAATTAGTTATCGAGAGGTGAATCGCAGATGAAAAAAATTGACGCTCACGCCCATGTCGGATACTTCGGCTCTTGGAGCGACGTCGGAATTACGGCTTCCGAAATGGTCGACGAAATGAAGCGTTACGATATAGAAAAAAGCATAATCAGCTACGTCGACAACAACGTGACCAAAGAGGCTCTTAGAGCTTATCCCGAAAAGTTCGCGGCTCTCGCCTGGATGGACCCCAACAAGGGAGAACAGGCCGTAGCGGAGTTTGCCGAGCTCGCGGACAAAGATGGTTTTTCCGGCCTGAAACTTCACCCGCTTTTCAGCGCGTTTACGGCCAACGACCCAGTCGTCTTCCCGTTGATTGAGGAGGCCCGTAAGAGAGATCTGCCCGTTTTCATACATTCGGGGCATCCGCCTTTTTCTCTGCCCTGGAGCATAGCGCAGCTCGCCGAAGCGTTCCCTGACGCGCGCATAGTCATGGTTCACATGGGGCACGGGCACGGCGTCTATATTCAGGCCGCCATAGATGTGGCCGTGAAGCACGACAATATATGGCTCGAAAACTCAGGTATGCCCATGCACACAAAAATACGCGAGGCGTACAACCGCGTGGGGAGCAGCCGTATATTCTGGGGAAGCGACGCGCCGTTTCATCACTACGCGGTAGAGATACTGCGTACCGAGGTCAGCGGCCTTGACGATAAGCAGCTCGGCGACGTATTTTACGCGAACATCAAAAAATTTATGAAATGGTAGAAGGCGTTGCGCGCAACGTCTTCTACTCGAGTCGGGAGGGTTTTAACGTGATAAAAATGTTAAATTCGGCGACTTTGGAGATAGACTTCCCGGATGACGCCGCGGCGGAGATTTTGAACTCGTTAAAGCTCGAAAACGAACTTCTGGGCAACTCGGTCGGCATAATATCGTGCCATTGCGATTACATCGAAAACGGTACGGTGAAGGCTATTTGCGATAAGCTGCCGTTTGATGTGGTCGGATATTCGACCGCCGCGGGCGCGACCGGCGATTTCTACGGACAGGAGAGTTTGAGTCTCGCTATCCTGACGAGCGACGACGTGCGGTTTAGCACTGTGATGTCAGAGCCCATTTTCGCCGCGACGGCCAGAAAATCAGTTGACGACGCATACAAAAAGGTTACGGCGGAGTGTTCCGAAAAGCCTAAGTTGGCGCTGGCTTTTTTGCCGTTCTTGCTGGACATATCCGGCGCGGTCATGATGGAAGGGCTGAACAAAATCACGGGAGGCGTCCCGATATTCGGAACTGCGGCTTGCAGCCATAAGCTCGACAACTCCATCGCGTACACAATAAGAAACGGCTCAGCAACCCACAACGCCGCTGTTTTTGTCGCCTTGGAGGGCAATGTCAACCCCAAATTTTTCTTCACGTCTATAGCCGACAGCAATATAAACGACGTCGGAGGCGAAGTCACGGAGTCGGAAGAATGCTTCCTCAAAAAGGTTAATGGCGTTCCATTTGTCGACTTCATGGAATCGTGCGGAATTTCCTCCGACGCGGTGAGAACTACTCCGGCCTCTTTCCCTCTTATGCTTGACCGTCTTGACGGTTCGCAGCCGACTGCGTCCGGGATATACGAAATCACGCCCGATGGTTGCGCCCACTGCGGTTGCTATGTTCCGATGGGAGCAAGGCTGTCTTTCGGGAGACAGGATTATAACGGTATCTTGCATACCGCCGAGACGACTGTTAAGCGCGCTCTTAGGGCTCAGGCTATGAAAACCGATAAAAGCGAAGCCATCTTGATTTTTTCGTGCGTATCGCGCTTTGTTATGCTTGGCGCGAAACTTGAGGACGAGATGAAAAAGATAGCGGAGCTTGTAAGCTACAAAGTTCCTTACCAATTCAGCTACTCAGGCGGCGAGATATGCCCGGTGTACAATGAAAAAGGAGATGTCTTCAATAGGTTCCACAATTTTTCCTGCGCGGCTTGCGTACTGTAGGACATAACGGCGCGGTGATTTTATGGAAAACCTGGAAGGTATGGAAAACAAAAGTTCGCTTGATAAGGCCTCGCTTCTCGAACAAGAAAATCAGAGGCTCAAGCGCGAAAACATAAAATTAGAGCGTCAGGCCAAGCGTCTTCAGGACACTTTGGACAGAAGCAGAGCCGTGGCCGACGCCGCCGTCGGGCTTGACATGATGCGGAACGCCGCGCATATCAGGCGCGACAAGTTCATGAGACTCATGCTGACGCACAGCCCCGACTTATTCGTTCTGCTTGACGAGCTTGGGCGCTTCGCCTTCTGCACGGAGGCCTTCCTGAAAAAAGCCCGTATAGACGATTTTGAGCAGGTAAAGGGAGTGTACTATAAAGAAGTCTTCGAAAAATTCACCAACGCCTCGCGGATTAAAAAAATCGAGGAGGCTTTTATGGCGGCCTTCGTCACGGACGCCGCCACCTTGACGCTCAACGAGACTTTCGACATAGACAACAGCGGTTGTCCGCGCAAATATACGATACATTTCACGCCCGTTTTAGACGAGTCCGGAGCTCCCGAGGCCTCCGTGTTGCTTCTGCATGACATCACCGATATGATGAACGCCAAGGAATACGCGGAGCGCGCGCGGGCGGCGGCGGAGCAGGCGAGCGCGGCCAAGAGCGACTTTCTTTCCAATATGAGCCATGAAATGCGTACCCCGATGAACGCCATAATAGGCATGACCACGATAGCCAAGTCGTCGTCGGAGATAGAACGAAAAAATTATTGCCTCAAAAAAATAGAGGACGCCTCGACGCACCTTCTTGGCGTAATAAACGACATTCTGGACATGTCCAAAATAGAGGCCGGCAAATTCGATCTCTCACCGGTCGCGTTCAACTTCGA
>BNVG01000134.1 GCA_025997935.1 Synergistales bacterium
AGAAAAAGAAACTCGCCTTACTCAAGGCGCAGACTTTCGACGCGATGATTATAGACGAAGCCCATCACGCGGCGGCCAGCACGTATTTCAAATTAGCGTCGGAGCTTGGGTTTCTGGATGACAACCCGCGAAAATTGCTTGTAGGCGTGACCGCGACGGCTTACAGGGGCGATAAAGTAGCCTTGGGCGAGGTGTTTGACGAGATAGTTTTTGAGCGGTCAACGATGACGATGATAAGGGGCGGCTTTTTGTGCGACGTGCGCGGGCTTTCCGTCAAGACCGACGCCGACCTGAGCGAAGTTCACACGACAGGCGGGGACTTGGACGTTCACGAGCTTGCCCTCGCCGTCGATACGCCCGAAAGAAACGCTATTGTCGCGGGGGCGTTCAAGAGTCACGCAAAGAACCGTCAGGGCGTCGTGTTCTGCGTGGACGTGGCTCACGCCCTCAATATGGCCGAAAGCCTGAGAGCAAGCGGCATAAAGGCGGCGGCGGTGTACGGTTCTATGCCCAAAGATGAACGGCGCGAGGTACTTTTCGACTACAGCAGAGGCCGTATTGAAGCGTTGACAAACTGCAACGTCCTCACGGAAGGCTGGGACGCGCCAAACACTTCCGCTATATTTTTATCACGCCCCACAAAAAGCCCCGTTTTGTACGTTCAGATGGTCGGCAGAGGTCTCAGGCTCGCTCCGGGCAAAAAAGACTGTCTCGTGGTCGATTTCGCGGACGTGGCGGGGAAACATTCGCTGTGCGGTTTAGCTACTCTCGCAGGGCTTGCGCGGGTGACGTTCAAGGATGAAAAAGAAACGCTGGCCGAGGCCGTAGAGCGCATGGAGACGGAAGAGATAGAGGAGCGCGAACAGATAAAGCTACGCGCGGCGACGGCTGAGCTTGACCTGTTTGAACGCCGCTCGTGGGACTGGGGCAAACAGGGCGTGAACTTCAAACTCGCGTTGCCCGAGAGAAAAACGGCTTGGTGCCGCGTTACTGAGTCGGGTTATACGGCCTTCGTAGAGACGCCTGACGGCATTGTTATCCTGTCCGAGTCCGCCCTGCCGCTTGGCTACGCGATGGGCGTATGCGAGGACTACGCCCGCAGACTCGGCGCGGCGCGCTTCGCCGAGAAAAACGCCCCGTGGAGAAAACGCCCCGCGAGCGACGGACAAAAAGAGCTTATGACCAAGCTCAAAATAGCCTTTGCGCCCGATATATCCAAAGGAGAAGCCGGGCGGCTGATAGACGCGCGTATAGGCCGCCCGTGCCCTCCCCCCAGTCGCCTGTCGGCGACATCCCCCCTCCAAGAGGGGGGCAAGAGGTCTGGCGTTAGCGAGAGGTTTGTATAAGTCAGGCTTCTCGTCTCCCTCTTTAGATAAGCAGACGACCAAAGAGCGTAGCGATTTGTGTCGGTCGCTTAGTTTCCCCATCAGGGGGATGTCGGCGTAGCCGACAGGGGGAGAGTCTTTAGACAGAAAGGAAGGTATAACATGAACGGTTTACGATACACCCTCGGCATCGACCCAGGCGCGACAGGAGCAATTGTCGGCATTGTTATCAGACCCGACAAGAGCTATTATCTGAGCGACGTCATCGACAACGAGGATTTATACAAGCGCATTTTGACAGACGACGGCCTGACGCCCCTTGAGACGTTCAGGATTTTGCTTGCGAACATGACAAGCGGAGCGTTTGAGTCCTTTCGCGTCGCTATCGAAAAGCAACAGTACCTCCCGAAGCTCGGGCGTCAGGGCGGTAAAAGCGCGTTTACTCTCGGCTACAACTACGGCTATTTGCGCGGAGCTTTGGCTTGCGCCGATTACGTTGACGAAATCGTAGACGAGGTTCCGCCGCAGACGTGGCAACGTATCATCTACGGCGCGGGCGACGCCTATATCGAGGACACCAAGGCGCGGAGCATAGCCTTCGCCAAGAAGCTGTTGCCCGAACTCGAGACGACCGGCGCGCGGGGCGGCTTGTTGCACGGGCGAAGCGACGCCGCTTTGATTGCGCTTTACGCCGCGCGGGGGTTGTGGAGGGGGTTATAATATAGTCAGAATACAGCCATAGGAGTTGATACTATGAACATTAGACCATCTGCGACAATCAGGCAAAATTATAATGGCATTGCGGAGATGTGCCGTTCCACGCGGGAGCCGGTTTACCTTACAAAAAACGGCTCGGGAGATTTGGTTGTGATGGACGTGGAGTCATTCGAGCGGCGCGAAAAAATGCTGAAGCTGAGAGAAGAACTGCTGACCGTGGAAGAGGATCGCGCCGCCGGGCGGGAGGGCTGTTCGCCGGACGAACTGGAAGAGTATCTCGACGGCATTATAGCCGAGGGGCGGAAATGAAAGAAAATCCGCGATATAACGTCATTGTTTCAGACTGCGCCAAAAGTATGCTTGGGATGCACATCCGCTTTTTGGCAAATGTAAACACAGCGGCAGCCATGCAGAAAAAATCAGAAATCATAAAGGGCATCCGTTCTCTGGCGACTATGCCGGAACGGTTCCCTTTTTTGGATGAGGAATATATATTGCCGAATAAGTATCACAAAATGTTTATAGAAAAATGGTTTCTGAGTTATGCTTACGTTCGCGCCGATTACGGCTCACGCTGTCACGGCGGGCGCGGCGGCGCTGATACGCAGGAGATAACACAATCGGTGTTATGTGTTATGGACACGGGCGACCAAAGGTCGCCCCTACATTTGCGATTCCTATGCTTTTAGATTTGGTATTGGCTTTGATACCCCGCAGTCTATGCTGCGGGGTAGTTCATTGCCGTTCTATGTGTTACCATGAAGCGTGAAGATATATTTCAGCTTTAATTTCGGAGGCAGTTATTATGCAGATTTATCATAATTTAGCGGCTTTACTTTCGTACAACAAAGTTTCCGCCTTGGGGTCGAATATGTCTAAGGCTATACAGAAGTTATCCACCGGGCTTAGGATAAATTCCGCCGCAGACGACGCCGCTGGACTCGCTATCTCCGAAAAAATGGCCTCCCAAGTTCGCGGACTTGACCAGGCGCGACGCAACGCCCAAGACGGTATCTCCCTGCTCCAGACAGCCGAGGGCGCGCTTCAGTCCGTTCACTCTATGCTTCAGCGCATGAGAGAGCTGGCCGTGCAGGCCGCCAACGATGTCCTGACATCGCAGGATCGCGCGTATATACAGGCCGAGATAGAAGAGCTCACCAACCAAGTAAACGCCGTGGCCAAGCAGACCCAATTCAACAAAAAGAAAATCTTAGACGGAAGCTCCGCCATCCTGTGGAGCACGTCCACGTCCGACATAAAAGTCATCGTAGCCGGCACGCTGCTCACCAAAGACCATTTCGGAACAGTCAACAACGCCGAGGGAAACTACAAAATAACCTTTAACGCCCTACATACCGGCATGGAGCAGGTGCAAAAGAGCAACATACTGACGCTCAAGCACGGCACGGTGGACGACCGCATAGAGTTTGCGGAGGGCACCGGCGTACAGTCCGTCAGTTCGCTCAACCTCGTTGAGGGTATATGGGGCTTGGAGGCGAGAGGCGAGGCGTTCGGCGGAGTCCGCTATTATCACGGCTCGAATGAATACGCCACCACCACATTAGGCATGACAGGCGTAGGCGAACAAGTCAACGCCTCCGCCGACGGCAAATTAGCCGACGGCACTTACGAAGTGAGACTGTCCGAAAAGCTGCCTATGATGGCGTCCTTTGACGAATCCGTTGTAAACAACGTAAACATGAGCAACCGAAACGCGTCCGCGGACTTCGACGCCGAGTTGAGGGTAGACGAAAGCGCTGGCGCGGCTAACTCCTCTACAAACGTTTACAGAGACGACACAGGCGGCCAAGCTGCCGATATTGCAAGCATAACCACAAAAGCAGACGCGGACATAAACGTCTTCACGCGCTACGAAATAACAAGCCAAAACCAGCTCGACACACTCACGGGCGCGGTTTCCATCTACACCGACTACCTATCCACCGTCGGCCCCGTCACCGCCACCCTCGACTACCAAACCGCCCCCACCCCAGACCCAGCCGAAATTGGCGTTAATTTGTCATACGTCTCCGCCGGAGGCACTATGCTTATACAATCCACATTTCATTTCGGCGTTGGTCAGTTTATGACTTTTCATAATGACGACACGTCCGGCTACCTTGTGAATTACGCAGACGGGCTTGGCACGGCCGATGATTTTACTATTGATTTATCTGGTCTGACCATGAGTGATGCTAGTATAGCGATATGGCAAGCGATGCGAAATCGAAATTGGGATGGTGGGCTTGACGGCAGTGGTTATCATGGAGTTAGGACTTTTGGTCTATCTGTTGATACGGGAAACAGTAGCTCAGCTATGCTTCTTAGAGCTCAGGGTGGTTCCACAATAACAATTTCCGGAACAGCTGCCAATACTATTCAAATTAATGGTTCGCATTCCTCACCTTCAAATACTGCTTTAGATTCTTCCTATTATAGTGAGAGTTTTGACGTAGATAGACAAATTCAACTTGATATCGCGTCGGGTGTAAGTTTGACGACTATAGCCAGTAATTTGAGTCATGCAGGCGGAAGGTTAATAGTGTCCGGCGTGGATGCAGGGCCTCTCAATGATATATTTGGCGCTCGCGGCGTCTTGGTTGGCGTAACTAATGTCGGTGGCGTTGGTCATTTAGAGTTTACCCAAGATGGTGGACC
>BNVG01000135.1 GCA_025997935.1 Synergistales bacterium
AACGCTAAAATGGGCGGCGGCGGCCTATTTGTGGCCGAGTTGGACGAAAGCGACGGCTCGTTTGAGTTTTTCACTCCGCTCGTTACGGTGATAACAAATATCGACTGGGATCACGTCGACCATTTCAAGACCCGCGAAGACTTGTTGGATGCCTTCGTCCGTTTTGCCGACGCGCGAAAGCGTGGAGGTTCTATTGTCATATGCGCGGAAGACGCCGGAAATCAGTCTCTGCTTCGAAAACTCGGAGAAGCGTCTGGTGTTGTGACCTGCGGTTGGGGGCGCGGCTCGGATTGGGGGGCTTTTGACCTGACGCCAGGGGAGCGCGGCGGCATTTCTTTCTCCGTATCCCGCGGGTGCGAGACGCTTGGCCGGATCGACCTGACGGCGTCCGGCGAACACAACGTGATGAACGCTCTCATGTCCTGCGCGGCGGTCTTTGAAACGGTATCCCTTCTTTCCCTGCCCGCAGTTTCCTTCCTTGACGTGGCGAAGGCCTTATGCGTTTTCGGTGGTACGGAGCGCAGATTAGAGAAGATAGGCGTCAAAAATTCAATAGACATCATAGACGACTATGGGCATCACCCGACCGAGATAAGCGCGTCGCTCTCCGCCGTGAGAGACATGTACCGCGGTCGTCGGCTTATCGTGGTTTTTCAGCCTCACCGATACACTCGCACAAAGGCTTTTTATAGGGAAATAGCCGACGCTCTGAGCGAGGCGGACGTTACGTTGCTTTTGCCCGTATATTCCGCCGGAGAGGAAGTCTGCGGAGTTACATCCGCCGATATTTTGAATATAATGAACGCTCACGGCGACGCGGCGATTTTATGCCGCGACGGCGAGGACGCAATTTTGCGGCTTGATTCTATTTTGCGCCCTCGCGATGTGCTGTTGACCCTCGGCGCCGGAAGCGTTACAAAATTAGGGAAAAAATATCTCGAGAAATCTTTATAAAATCTTCGTGATAGATATATTTTTTGTAATAAAGATATAT
This sequence comes from Synergistales bacterium, assembly GCA_025997935.1. Taxonomy (GTDB): domain Bacteria; phylum Synergistota; class Synergistia; order Synergistales; family Aminobacteriaceae; genus BNVG01. The sequence continues at coordinate 995 of BNVG01000135.1, forward strand.
AATTTATGCCGATATTTCTATATAATCTCGATAGAATTTCGATAAAACATAACGCGAAGCGTGACTATGGAGTGCGATGCAACGTGAGCGCAGACTGGAGAACGGATTTCAAAAAAGACTACGCGCGCATACTTCAAGAGCGAGCCAGCCTCGCGGCGTTATCCGCTCTTGGCGTAGGCGGAGAGGCCGAGTTTTTTGTCGAGCCGGATAGTTTGAATGAAGTTTGCGAGATTTTCCGTTTTGGTAGCGTCGCAGGGTTTCCTGTTTACGTTCTCGGAGGGGGAACCAATGTCGTTTTCTCGGACGGAACATTGAATGGCGTTACGCTGTCCGCGCGGCGTCTTTGTGGTATGTCCTGGGACGGCGAGCTGTTGGTGGCTGAAGCCGGCGTACCTATGCCTCTTATTGTGTCGGAGGCGGCGAAAAGACGCCTTGCGGGGGTTGAATTTGCTTATGGCATCCCAGGTTCTTTGGGAGGCGCCGTAGCCGGCAACGCCGGCGCCGGAGGCAGAGGGATGTCCGATGTTTTAGAGGAAGTGACCACCGTTGAGCGTGACGGGAGCGTCAGAGAATGGCATAATGGCGAATTTAGCGGCTCTTACAGGAGTTTTTCGCTGTCAGCGACAGGCCGCCTTATCGCCAAGTGCAAAATAAAATTTCAAAATTCTTCCCGCGAAGACATAGAACGCGAGACGGAGATTTTCAAAAAAGCAAGAGAGGGGCAACCAAGAGAGGGTCGAAGCGCCGGATGCACTTTCAAAAATCCTCCCGGCGATAGCGCGGGGCGTCTCTTAGACGTTGCGGGATGCAAGGGGTTAAGAGTAGGCGGAGCCGTGGTATCCGGCGTTCACGCTAACTTCATAATCAACTCGGGCGGAGCCTCGGGTATGGATATTGTCGAGCTTATCGGGCTGTGCCGCGATATGGTTTTTCAAAAGACCGGCATTAGTCTTGAAAATGAAATAAAATTATTGGGTTTTTAGGCGTTATTTTAATTTTCTCTGTTATGATATACTAAATGCTTTGTATAGTGGGTATATTGTAAAATGAATTTTTTGAAATCCGGACGGTTTAGGCTTATAATTTGCGTGATATTATTGGGAGGGTTTTGGCGTCTTTACGAGCGTCATGTATGGATGTCGCTCCGAGGGTTCACCATCGTTGTCGATGAGCCCGACATTGAAAAGCGTTTTTGGGACGTCTTGCCTGAGGGATATATTCGGTTTTGGCCTTTGTTTATACGGGGTTCTTTCGGGGTGGGCGATTTTCTGGAAAAGACGCTTCCAGTTTCGGCCCGGACGCGTATAACCGGATTTGGCTCTTTTACGACGGACATCAGGTTGCTTTCTCCCTGGTTGCTTGTGGAATGGAGAAACGCGGTTTGGTGTGTTTCCAGAGAGGGCAGGATGTGGAATGTGTCCGATAAAAATACGGCGCTTCGCGGGCTTGAGGTTCCAAAAAGACCGTTATGGAAAATTCCTTCGGGTTTGGATTTGGGTTCGGAAAAATTTCCTCTGCCCAGCGGAGTTTTCCCGTTGGTTTTTTCTACGGACGCCATCGAAAACTTTCTGTTGAAGTTTGAGGACAGCCCGTGGTTTGGCGATGTCAGTGAGATTGCCTTAGACCGCAGGGCCGGCGCGGAGCTTTTTAAGATAGTCCTTCTTCGCGGGCGGCAGGAGTTCCGCATACTGATTCAGGAAGGCAAATACGAGACGCAGGATATAATTATGGCGCTTGGCCACGTCTTGAAAAGTCTTTTTAATGAAGGCGGCAACTATTATGTTGACGCCACGTATGATAATAAAATAGTAGTCAGTGATTTGCCTTTGTCTGATACAATTGGTGTTGGTCGTTGACGCGTCGAGGGCGGAAACCTGAAGGGAGAGGCTCGAAAATTGCCTAAGGACTCGAATACCTTAATAGGACTTACTGTCGGAACCACCAAGATTTCTGTGATCGTGGCGGAGAGAGATCCTCGCTCTCGCGACACGGTTCAGATTATTGGCGTAGGTTCTGCCCCTTCGATGGGTATTCGCAAGGGTTTGATTGTCAACTTAGAAAAGGCTATTCAATCCGTCAGGCGCGCTCGCAGAGAAGCCGAGAATATGGTCGGCTTTCAGTTGGATAGGGCTGTGGTTTCCTTCAGCGCCGATGACGTTTCGAGCGTTCCGTCGAAAGGGATAGTTTCTCTCGGGGGTACGCCCCGTCAGGTGCGCGTAGAAGATGTGGAGCGGGTTATCGAAGACGCGCAGAGCCAGTTGTCCATATCCAGAAACGAGATTTCCTTACATACGATTCCGGTGAGTTACTCCATAGACGGAAGCACAGGAATAGACGATCCCTTGGGAATGACAGGCACCAGGTTAGCCATGGATTTGCAGACCGTGACCGTTCCGTCGCGGTATATGCAGGATGTGATAAATTGCGCGGAGGGAGCCGGCATTCATGTGGACGGACTTGACGTCAAACCTCTTTCAGCCGCTTTAGGCGCTCTTACCGAAGAGGAAATGCGCGCCGGCGTCATATCTATATGTGTCGGCGGAGGCACAACCGGACTGGCGTTTTACAGAGACGGGCGTCCGACAAAAGTCGCCATAATTCAAATTGGCGGAGATCACATCACAAATGATTTGGCCAACGTTTTACATCTGCCGCTGAGAAAGGCCGAAGAATTAAAGAAACGCCTTTTTTCGTCGGATGACGGAAGCGTCATCACATTGGACGGCAGTAGTCAGTCGGGTAAAGCTATACGCATAGAGACGGATAAGGCCATCGATATAATCTGTTGCCGTTTGGATGAGCTTTTCACGGATCACGCGCTGGCTCAAATTCCCGAGCATAATCCAGAGCTGTTCCCGGCGGGCATTGTTTTGTCGGGCGGCGTCGCCAAAACCCCCGACATCGATAATTTCCTTATGGACATATTGAAGATGCCCGTTCGGGTGGCTGAACCTATGGACAATTACGACATGCCGCCGGGATGTGAAGACGCAAGTTTTGTCAACGCCGTGGGGACTATAAAATACATATTAAGCAAGGAGCGCAGTCCTTATAGATTTATAGATCCGCCCGATTGGCCCAAGATTCATGGATTGTCGGGTGATTCAGGGTTTGCGAAACCGCTGAGCAAAAAGACTGATAAAAAGAATAGCGCGCTCGGCGCGCCACGGACCGAAGATAGCAGGGGGCTTTGGTCTAATGCCTATTTGACCGCAAATAAGTTTTGGGCGAAAACAAAAGAACTCCTGAAAGAGCTTTTTTAACGCCCTTGATAAAATTCAAGGTAAAAATGTCGCGTCTCAACGGACGGGGGTTATGTCATGGATGAACAAGTTTTTGATCTTCCCGATACGCTGAAAGAGGGAGAACGCCTTATAATTATTGGCGTAGGCGGCGGCGGCGGAAACGCGCTCGATCACATCATCGAAAGCAATGTCGAGGGCGTTGAGTTTATTGCCGCAAACACAGACGTCAAGGCCTTGAAAAACAACAAGGCGCAGCGCAAGATTATTCTCGGAGAAAAGCTGACGCGTGGATTGGGAGCCGGGGCAAATCCCCAGAAGGGCATGGACGCGGCCAAGGAATCCATAGAGCAGATACGCGAGTTTCTCGAGGGAGCCGATATGATTTTTGTGACCGCCGGAATGGGCGGCGGCACAGGTACCGGAGCCGCTCCGGTTATAGCTGAGGA
>BNVG01000136.1 GCA_025997935.1 Synergistales bacterium
GGTTTTCAGAAGACTATGGAAATAGTCTTCTGAAAACCGACGCTGACTCCCGTTATCATATTGGCTACCAAAGCCCTCGTCATTCCGTGCCAGGCACAGGTCTGCTTTTCATCGTTGTCGCGGAGTACCGATACTTTATCGCCTTCGATATTCAAAGCAATCCCCGGCATAAGGGGCGTATCAAGCTCGCCCTTGGCGCCTTTTACTAATATTTTTCCGTCTTTAAGCGTAACGGTCGTTCCCTTTGGAAGCGGTATGACCTTTCGTCCTATACGAGACATATCGGAAGCCCCTCCTTACCAGACATAGCAGAGGACTTCTCCGCCAAGGCCGAGTTTAGAAGCCTCAGCGCCGGTCTTCAGGCCCTGAGAGGTGGATTCATAATGAAGAAAAAAAGCAGAAACCAGATGCGCGTAGTGCGCCATAACCGTCTGCGTCGCACTCTCGCCGGCACTGCGGAACAACCGCGTATGGCCGTTTATCACAGCCTGAGCCATATTTACGTTCAGTTTATCGACGATGACCTTGGGCATACTCTCGTCGCGGCGTCGACTTTGGAGAAGGCCGTGAGAGAATCGGTCAAGGGTACCTGTAACGTAGAGACCGCCAAGACGCTTGGTAAATTGGCGGCCGCGCGCGCTAAGGCGAAGGGCATAGAGAACGTGGTCTTCGACAGGGGCGGACACATGTATCACGGGAAAGTCAAAGCTCTTGCGGATGCGGCTCGTGAAGCCGGCCTCAAGTTCTGATAGGAGAGATTTGCGGATTATGAGCGGACAGCTACTCAGAAAGAGAATTGATGCCAAGAGTTTGGAGCTTCAGGAGCGCGTTGTATCCATAAATCGCGTCAGCAAAGTCGTTAAGGGCGGCAAGCGCTTTAAGTTCGCCGTTCTTGTGGTGGTAGGCGACGGACGGCAGTATGTCGGGGTCGGCATAGGCAAAGCCAAGGAAATTTCCGAGGCTGTGCGTAAGGGGATAGAGAAGGCAGGGAAAGACCTCGTTGAGCTTAAACGTATGGGCGACACTCTGCCTCATCCTGTGCAGGGCGAGTTTGGCGCGGCCAGCGTTCTTTTGAAGCCGGCCCCCGCCGGAACCGGAGTCATAGCGGGCGGCGTGGTTCGCGCCATAATGGAGCTCGGCGGGGTAAAGGACGTTGTCACCAAGGTCGTAGGACGTACGTCCAACGCCATAAATGTCGCTTGGGCTACGCTTGAAGCCTTGAAGGAGAGCCGCACGGTCGATGAGATATTCAAACTGCGCGGCAAAAAAACCTCGGAGCCGGTAGCGGCGGAATAGGAGGGAACTCATGGCTACGATCAAGGCAAAATGGGTCAAGAGCGCCATTGGTTTCTCTTATCGTCAGAAGAGAACCATCAAGGCGTTGGGTTTTACGAAACTAAATTCTGTCGTCGAACATGAGGATACCCCTCAGATTCGCGGCATGATTGAGAAGGTGCGTCATTTGGTCGTGGAGGTGAAATCATGAATCTTCAAGATCTAAGTCCGGTCAAAGGGTCTAAACACGCGGCTAAGCGTTTGGGTCAGGGAATAGGTAGCGGAACAGGCAAGACCTCAGGAAAAGGTAACAAGGGACATAAATCGCGCACCGGCGGAGGAGTTCGCCCCGGCTTTGAGGGAGGCCAGATGCCTCTTGCGCGGAGAGTGCCCAAGCGCGGCTTCAACAACGCGCGTTTTGCTACGGAGTATCAGGTCGTCAACTTAGACAGACTTGACAAGGTAGAGGGCAAAGAGATCTCCTTAGAGACGCTTTATGACGCCGGAATCGTAAAAACGCGCGCGCTCCCGGTCAAGATTTTGGCTGACGGAGAGGTCACTCGTCCGCTTACGCTGAAAGTTGGCGCTATCAGCGAGAAGGCAAAGCAGAAAATTGAGGCGGCAGGCGGGAAGGTTGAGGTGATCTGAGGTGTTCGGATCCCTCGGAGACATCTTTAGGCTTCCCGACCTGAAGAGGCGCATTCTTTTTACGATAGGAGCGCTTTTCATTTTCAGGCTTGGGGCCCATATTCCTACGCCCGGTATAAACGCGCAGGCCATGGCGGATTTGTTCCGAGGCGGCGGAGGAATATTGGATCTCCTGAATATATTTTCGGGAGGCGCGCTCAGTCGGTTCAGTATTTTCGCGCTTGGCGTGGCGCCTTATATTAACTCCAGTATCGTTATGCAGCTTTTGGTCGTCATATTCCCGTATCTTGAGAAGATGCAGAAGGACAACGAGGAAGGCCGCAAGAAAATAATTCAGTGGACGCGCTACGGCGCCATTCTTTTCGCCGTCGTTCAGGCCATTGGTATGACTACGTGGCTTGGGAGCTATGGTGTTTTTTCCGGGGCTTTGTTTGACGCGTTCATCGTAGTCATTACAGTTACTGCCGGTTCCATAGCCGTTATGTGGCTTGGAGAAGAGCTCTCCGACCACGGCGTGGGCAACGGAATCTCCCTTTTGATTTTCGCCGGTATAGTGGCGCGTATTCCGGGAGCTATCGGGCAGTCCTGGAATCTGCTTCGCGCGGGTTCCATGAATTTGTTCGCGTTTTTGTTTGCTATTGCCCTGATGGTAGTCGTTGTGGCTGGTTGCATCCTGCTTCAAGAGGGGCAAAGACGCCTTCCCGTGCAATACGCGAAGAGGGTCGTTGGCAACAAGGTCTACGGCGGGCAGAGTACGTTTATCCCGTTGAAGGTCAACCAATCGGGAGTTATTCCGATAATTTTCGCCGGCTCTATCACGATGTTCTTTGTCATGTTTGCCCGGATGCTGAGCGAAAATTTCGCAAATTATTTTCAGTTTACGCCAAACGGAGCTTGGTATCAGAACCTCGTTTACTGCGTCGTAAGTACGGCGTTGGTCGTCTTCTTTTCGTATTTTTATACGGCGGTCGTTTTCAACCCCGACGACATAGCGAACAATATGAAGAAGTACGGCGGGTTCATTCTTGGTATCCGGCCGGGAAAACCGACGTCCGAATATATAGCGAAAGTTATGGAAAGAGTCACTTTGGGCGGAGCGGTGGCCTTGGCTGTCTTAGCTCTGCTTCCGAACTTCATGTCAGGGGCTATGGGGATACGAGGTTTTTATTTCGGTGGAACAGCGGTTCTTATCGTTGTCGGCGTGGCTCTCGACACCGTGCATCAGGTTGAAGCCCAGCTTTTGATGCGGCATTATGACGGCATTCTCAAAAAGTCTGGCGGTAAGTCCGGCAGTCTGCTTCGTATGTAATGGATTTATCGAGAGGGTTTTAGACTATGAGAATGGTTCTTTTGGGAGCGCCGGGATCCGGCAAGGGTACACAGGCGGACTTATTGAAAGATAAGTACAGATGCGCCCATATCTCGACAGGCGACATCTTCAGACGCAATCTGTCGGAAAAGACGGAGCTTGGCGTTAAGGCCGGAGAGTTTATGAACAGGGGCGAACTCGTTCCAGACGAATTGGTTATAGGCATGGTGAAAGACAGACTCCGCGAACCGGACGCGAGCGCCGGATTCCTTATGGACGGTTTTCCGCGCACAATTCCTCAGGCCGAAGCGTTCGGCGCCATGTTGGATGAGCTTAAAACTCCACTTGACGCGGTCGTCCTACTCGATATTGATGAGGAAATTTTGGTGAAGCGCCTCACAAACCGCAGGACTTGCCGCGCTTGCGGCAAAATATGGAATTTATTGTCCATTAAGGCGGAGAATAAAACCGTCTGCCCCGAGTGTGCCGGAGAGCTTTACCAGAGGGACGACGACGCCGAGGCTGTGATACGGAACAGACTCAAGGTTTATCACGACCAGACGTCTCCTCTCGTCTCTTGGTACGCCAAGATCGGGAAACTCTATACCATCGAGGCTTCCTCTTCTCCCGACGAGACAATGGCGAAGATACAGGCGGCCTTGGGGTAATGTTGCGCCTTAAAACGCCGGACGAGCTGAGACGAATGAGAGAGGCCGGAAGGGTCGTGGCCGACATCCTGAACGCGCTGCGCGACGTTGTACGTCCCGGAGTGCCTACGGCGGAGTTGGATAACGTCGCGAGCCGCTACATTCAAGAGAGCGGAGGAACGGCTTCCTTCAAAGGGTATTGCCCCAGCCGTGAGCAGTCTCCGTTTCCCGGAGCCGTATGCGTCTCTATCAACGAAGAAGTTGTTCACGGGTTTCCTTCAAAGACGCGCTTCCTTGAGGACGGGGATATCGTCAGCGTCGATGTGGGAGTTTTTTTGAACGGCTATCACGGCGACGCGGCCTGCACTTATCCTGTAGGCGCTGTAAGCCCTGAGCGAGCTAAATTGCTTTCCGTTACGGAAGAGTCTCTTTCGCGCGCGATAGCCGCGGCCGTATTGGGCAACACCGTCGGAGATATTGGACACGCGGTGGAGAGCTACGTCAAGGCGCAGGGCATGGGAGTGGTTCGTGACTACACAGGGCACGGAGTTGGCCACTCTCTGCACGAGGCTCCTCAGGTTCCGAACTTCGGACATCCGAAAGACGGCGTCACTTTATTGAAGGGAATGACTTTGGCCATAGAACCTATGGTTATGGCCGGAAAAGAAGCGATAAAAGTCGGAGCGGACAACTGGTTAGTCGTCACTGCCGATGGTTCCGATGCCGCGCATTTTGAGAGGTCTGTCGCTATAACCGACGACGGGCCTGAAATTTTGACTCCATGGGTAAGCCT
>BNVG01000137.1 GCA_025997935.1 Synergistales bacterium
CCGCCCAGGCCTTTGGCCTTTTGGAGCTCCGCCTCGAAATCGCCCTCTTGCTCAAGGAAAATTTCGTGCCTTTTTTCCCACGCGGCCCGCCAGTCGGGGCTCAAAAGTGATTCAATTGGAGGCCCTACCGCTCCGCTTTGGGTGTCCGACGAGGACTCCGCCAGCGCGGCCCATTTCAGGAGAACATCGGCGTCGTGCCCGAGGGACGCGTGAAGCTCCACCATATCGCGGGCGAGGCGGCAGAGTCCGCCGGCCCCCCATTTTTCAAGCGCGGCAATTACCACTTCGTTTTTTTCCAACTCCCGCACGGCGTCTTGCAAATCGCGCGAAAAATTCCTCGCGAAACGGGACAGCGACGTCGTGTCGAGCGCGTATAACAACGCTCCCCAGAACGAATCCGCCTGAGGCGCCGAAAGGACGGTTGAGTGCGGGTCTATGTCGAGCGACAGCCCGGACTCCCTGATAAGACGGGATGAAAACGAGTGAATTGTCGATATCCAGGCGTCGTCGAAGCCGTTTTTTATGGCCTCCGCGTCGGGGGCGATTGTTTCGATTGTTTTTTTGCGGATGCGCTCCTGCATTTCACGGCTCGCGGCCTCGGTGTAGGTGAGAGTCAGGATGTTTTGCGGCAGACAGGGAGACAGGGGAGAGGAGGGCGCGAGAAGCAGGCGCGCGAAGCGCGAGGACAAAGTCCAGGTCTTGCCCGTCCCCGCGCCTGCCTCGACCGTTATGAGGTCGTCGTCGCGCAGAACCGCCGACCTCTGGCCGGGGGGCGTTTCCTCGGGCAAAAGCGCGTCGGTATATTCCGCCATCTCACTCGGTCTATCGCCCCATCACGCTTGGCAAAAACAGCACGATCTGAGGAAAGACCGTTATCAAAAACGTGAAGGCGATCATTATGGCGATAAACGGCAGCGTCGAGCGCGATATGAAGCCGATACTGCGCTCCGCCATGCCCGTCACCAAAAACAGGTTAAACCCAACCGGCGGTGTGATGTTGGCTATCTGAACCAAAAGCACGACGAAAATACCGTACCAAAGCGGATCCATGCCGTAGTTTTGCACTAAGGGCAAAAACATCGGGACGGTCATAACTATCATCGAATAGCCGTCTATGAGGCATCCGAGGATAAGGTACACAAAGACAATCAGCGATATAACGGCGTATTTCCCCGCGCCCCAGGACACAACCGCCGCGCTTATCCATTTGGGCAGCCCCAAAAATCCGAGCGTCACGGAGAAAAACGACGCGCCTATAAGAATCAGCATCACCATGCAGTTCGTCCTAACCGCCCCTACGACGCATTCGATAAGCAGCTTGAGCGTCAGGCACCTCGTGACGACGCCCAAGAGAATAGCGCCAAGTACGCCTATCGCGGCGGCCTCCGTCGGCGTGGCCCACCCGGCGTAGATGCTGCCCAAGACAAAGGCTATGAGTGCCATGACGGGGAAGATCTTCGGCAATGCCCTGATTTTTTCCGTCCACGAATAGAAGCGGTCGCCCCTGTTTTTGGACATTATGCCGATATAGACGCAAAACGCCGCCATGAGCAGCAATCCCGGCAGAATCCCGGCCATAAAGAGTTTGCCTATACTGACGTTGGCGGCGACGCCGTAGATAAGCATAGGGACGCTCGGCGGTATGAGTATGCCCAAGGTGCCTGAGCTTGTGAGGCTGCCTATCGAGAGGGACTCGTCGTAGCCGCGGCGGCGAAACTCGGGTATGGTTATCTTTCCTACTGTCGCGGTGGTGGCGTTTACCGAGCCCGTTATGGCCGCGAAAAACGCCGACGCTATGACGTTTACGTGGAGAAGCCCGCCCGGGAGGTTCGATACCCAAGGCGTCAGGCCGTCAAACAAGTCTTCCGATATGCGCGTGTTCGCCAAAAGCTCGCCCATCATTATGAAAAGCGGCAGGGCCATGAGACTGCTGCTGTTTACGTTGTTCCATATAACCGAGCCTAAGATCCTCGTCACGGGAAGCTCCGTAAATAGCGAGAAAGCTATCCAGCTTGTGGCGAAAAGGGCGGGGCCAATCCAAACCCCCGCGGCCAAAAAGCAGAACAAAAGCGCTACGATGGTTAAAAACGCTGTGGCTTCCATGCTTTCCATGCTTAGTTTACCTTTCGGACTCGCCGGCGCAGAACGCGGCGAAGTTGCTTAGATATTGCAGAAAAAGCGCTGCGCCGCCGAGGGGTACAAAAAACTGCGGAATGGCCAAAGGCGTCTCGGAAATTTGCATAGACTTCGAGCCGTACTCAAAGGACTGGTAAAAAAGCAGGCATCCCACATAAGTGATGTAGAGCGAAAATAGCAGCGCCAGGATATAAGAAAACGCTTTAAGCGCGCGCGTCACCCTCGGCAAACGCGTTTTGAGCGTGTCGATTAAATCCATGCGGATATGCCCACGGCGCATCTCCACGTAGCCGAAGCCCAAAAAGCTGGAAACGGCCATAAGGTATCCGGCGTACTCCTCCGTCACCATCAGGCTTTTTTGAAAAGCGAGGCGAGACGCTATCTCGGTCACTATCAAAAACGCGCCGCAGACTACGCAGCCGCCTGAGAAAAAGCCCAAAAACGAATTGAGTCTATACGTAAAAGAGGAAAATTTTCTGATAAAAAACATGATAAAAGCCGCTATTTGGTCTTGGCCTTCATAAACTCGTTGTACAACGCCACCGCGTCACGCGCGCTTTTGTTGTTCTCAAGCCAGTCTTTGGCAACGGACTCGGAGGCTTTCGCAAGCTCTTCGTGAAACGAATCGGAGACGGGCGCAAGCGTCACGCCGTTGTCGTAGCAGAATTGGTCGTTCTCCGCCACGACTTTTTTCACCTCATCCCACAAAAACGCGGTAGCTTCGGCGGAGGCCGTTTCGAGAGCCTTTTGCTGTTCGGGCGTCAGCTTTTTCCAGGACGCCAAGTTTATAGTCGTTATGCTGGAGGCCGTAGCGAAGGCTATCGGCATGTGGTATTTGCAGACCTCGTAGAATTTCCCCTCGCGCACGGATATGGATGAAGTTATGACGGAGTCGATAAGGCCGGAGGCGAGGCCTGTGTAAGCCTCGGCGTAGGGGACGTTCAGCCCCACCGCGCCGACGGCCGTCGCGAAAAGCGCGCCGTTTCGGTCGTATGAGCGCAGTTTCAAGCCCTTCATATCGGCCAAGCTCTTGACCTCTTTGTTTGCCCACAGCCCGCCAAAGGGCCAAGGGGATATTACTAAGAGTTTCTGATTCTTTGACTCGCAGGCCGCGTCATAATATGGCTTTGCGAGCTTGTCGAACAGCGCCACCTCGTCCCAGTTCGCTATCATCATGGGCAGGGTGCGAAGCCCAAGCACAGGCGCGTCACCGGCCACGTTGCTGGCCACCATCTCGGCTATGTCGAGCTGCCCGTCGCCGACGGCTTTTAGCAACTCCGCGCCCTTGTAGCCCAGAGTCCCGCCGAACTCCACGCGAAGTTCCAGTTCTCCGTTTGTGAGCTCAGACACTCGTTTCGCCATAAGCAAAAGCCCGCGGGTCTGATAGTTTTCCTCGTTCCATACGGTAAGAGCCAACAGCGTCGTTTTTGCGTCGAGCGGCGCGGCAAATAAACCGACTGAAAACAAAATAACCAAAACAACGACGGTGCGAAGCGATTTAATTTTTCCATTAAGCGTCATACTTTTCAACCTCCTCAATTTAGGCGCGACAAACGCGACAATTGCTTTGCATTTTATCATTCCTTTGGGTATTTTTTGATGATGTGATAGTATAAAACCAACCTTTTGATCTTCAGCCCGTCGGGAGGCGCGCAAGATGAAGCTGTTCGACTATGGGTTCGGAAATTTTTTGGAGAGCGACGTTTTTCCGATAAATCACAAAGAGAGCGGCGAGTTGTTCATTCTCTGCCGCGGCGCGGAGATTTCGTCGTTGCGGGACGTGTTCGGTTTCGATAAAAGCACGGTTCTCGAATGCACGGACTTGGATGAAAGCGTTCGCTACGCCAGCTTTGACGGCTACGACTTCATCAGCCTCGTCCACATGGAGACGGAACAAAAGGCGGGGCGGCGAGCCGATTTCACGTTGCGGGAAATTAATCTGTACATCTCCTCCCACTTCCTTGTGCTTGTACTGCCGGATCACGACAGTCCCCGGTTAGCCAAATTAGAGACGAAGCTCCTGGACGCCGCTACGGGTATGGGCGACAACATGTCCGGGAAAAGCGCGACCCCGCGCCTTATGCGTCTTTATTTTCTCGTGTCCACGTTACGGAAGTAACGGCTGTATTTTTTGTCGATAAGGCCGTTTTCGTCCATCAAAATCTGTGTGCCGAGATACGACAATGCCCTAAGCAACTTTTTTGCGGTGTAGGCTATTTTCCGTAGCCGCCCTATTTCCGCGAGGTGCTGTTTGTCGGCGTTTTGCGTTATGGCCTCCGAAAGTTCCTCCATCTGATCCTCTAAGGCCTCCATAGTGTCGGAAAAATCGACTAACAATACGTTGAACACGAGAAAATAAAGACGCATAAGGCGCGGGGTCGCGCTTTTCCCGGACATGTTGTCGCCCATACCCGTAGCGGCGCGGAGATTTCGTCGTTGCGGGACGTGTTCGGTTTCGATAAAAGCACGGTTCTCGAATGCACGGACTTGGATGAAAGCGTTCGCTACGCCAGCTTTGACG
>BNVG01000138.1 GCA_025997935.1 Synergistales bacterium
GCTCGAAAGTATATGTTATCAGACCAAGGACCTCTTGGAGGCCATGCAGAAGGACTCGGCCATTCACGTATCGGAGATGAGGGTTGATGGGGGCGCGGTGGACAACGACGTTCTGATGCAGATGCAGGCGGACATAGCGGGCAATGAAGTTATCCGCCCCGTTTACAAAGAGACGACGGCGCTCGGCGCGGCCTACGCCGCCGGGCTCGCCGTGGGGTTCTGGCCTTCCATAGACTCCCTGAAGGCTCTTTGGAAGAGAGACAGAACCTTTTTCCCCGTTATTGCCGAGGAGGCGCGGGGGTTGAAGTACGGAGGATGGAAAAAGGCCGTAGAGAAGGCTAAGGACAGCTTATAGAAGGCAGATAACTATTCATCGTCTAAATAATCGCCGCTGTCGCCGCCGCGCGCGCGCTCTAAAATCTCGAGGGCGCTTTCCTCGTCCGTCAAAATCTCACGCGGCTTTGACGAATTGGAGGTCTGGGGGCCTATTATGCCAAGCTGTTCGAGGCCCGTTATGAGGCGACCGGCGCGGGGATAGCCCACGTTGAGTCGCCGCTGCAAGCCGCTGGCCGACGCTATGCCGGACTCCATTATGCTGTGTATGGCGTCCTCCAACTTTGGGTCGTCCGCTATGTTCGAGCCGCCGCGCGCGTCTCCTCCGCTTCCGCCGTTGGGCATATCCTCAAACTCTATATATTCAGGCGAGCCGAAGGCGTTTTTCATGTGCTCGACAAAGTCCAAAGTGCGTTCTTCCGTTATGAAAGACGCCTGCAGGCGCATTGGGTGGGGGTATCTTGAGCTGTAGAAGAGCATGTCTCCTTTGCCTAAAAGTTTTTCGGCTCCCATTTTGTCTATTATCGTGCGCGAGTCCGTCTGTGACGGAACGACGAAAGCGACGCGGGCCGGGATATTGGCCTTGATAAGCCCCGTTATGACGTCGACGGACGGGCGCTGAGTCGCTAAAATCAGATGTATCCCCGAAGACCGAGCTTTTCCCGCGAGGCGCACTATAAGCCCCTCGACCTCTTTGCCGGCCGTGTACATAAGGTCCGCCAGCTCGTCCACGACCACGACTATATGAGGGAAACGGTGTTTCGGCAGGGCTTTTTCGTTGTATGACGCTAAGTTTCTCACCCGCGCCTTGGCAAACGCCTCAGAACGGCTTTCCATCTCCTGCACGGCCCAGGCGAGGGCGGAAATGGCTTTTTTGGGCTCCGAAACGGGGCGCGATAACAGATGCGGCAAGCCTTCATATATGGCGAACTCCACTTGCTTGGGGTCGACCAAAATGAGTCTGAGCTCGTCCGGGGTTCGCTGGGAACACATGCTCAGGATGCAGGTGTTTGTAAAAACGCTCTTGCCGGAGCCGGTCGTTCCGGCGACCAACATGTGCGGCATGTCCTCGAGCCCGCACACCAAGTGCTTGGAGTCAACCAGCACCCCCATAGGCAGGGGCAATATGAACTTGCTCTCCAAAAACTCCTCCGACTCCATGATAGAGCGCATGGTTATGCCCCTCCGCTTGGGGTTCGGTATCTCTATGCCGACGTATCTTTGGCCCAATATAGGTGCTTCCACGCGGACGGAATGTACGGCCAAGGCCATAGTCAGATCGTTCGCCAGCCCCGCGACCTTGCTGACTTTTATGCCCGGCGCAAGCTCGAGCTGAAACTGTATAACCGACGGGCCTATTACGATATGGGCGACGTTCGACTTCACGCCGAAATTTTGGAGCGTCTCAACTATGAGTATAGCCTGTTGTTCGGCTATCTCCCGGCTTCCGTCGTCTTTGGCGTCGGACGCCGGGGGGCCGAATATATCAAGGGGAGGCGGGAAGACAGCGCCCAAGAAATCTTCATCGGGGACGGGCGCGGTCAAGTCCTCGGAAAAACTCACTTCGGGAGGTTCCTGAATAGACGGCGCCGGTTTTTCCGATTCTTCAATTACGGCTATGGCCTTCTCTTCAGGCTTTTCTTCTATATCCGCTATCCTTTCTGTCTTTCTTTCTATTGTGATCTTCTCTTCTATCTTTTCTTTTATCTTTTCTTCTATCTTTTCTTCTATTTTCGCCTCTATCTTCTCCTCAAACTTATCCTCTGTATTGTCTTCCGGTTTGTCCGCCGCTTTCTCTTCATGCTTTTCTTCCGGCTTAAATTCCGGCCTCTCCTCCGCTTTCTCTTGCTCTATATGTTTTATAACCTCCGCCTCTGCGCGCGGCTCTTCACGGGCCGGCTCAACCCGTTCAACTTCTTCAACCTGTTCAATCGGCTTGAGTTTGGACAATATGGCCGTAAATACCCGAATGGGAAGTTTGAAGCCGAAAAATATCATGGAACACGACAAAAAAACAAACGCCACGGCCACCGCGCCCGATACGCCGAGGTTCACGACAAAAAATCGAGATAGCCAGACTCCCACGCCGCCGGCCTCTGTCAGCCGCCAGGGCAAAACCCATTCGGCGCGGACAAAAAGCCCAAGCGTAAACGCCCCGGACAGATAGAGAAAAACAACCCCCAAAACCTGCCCCAACGGTCTCGGTATATGCCTTTTCATCAAATTGGCCGCGCATATATAAACCAAAAACAGAAGAGGCGCGACGAAGGCTCCGCCTACTGTGCCGCGCAAAAATTCTCCCACAGCGCGCCCGCTGCTCCCTGTCCAGGCTACGCCCGAAAGCGCGCACAAAACGTAAAAACACGCGCACATGAATAAAAAGACTACAATCCTGAAGTAGCCGCGCCGCCTTCTTGGACGGCTGCTTCGCGCTCCTTCCCTTCCGCTTCTTTTGCCGCTGTTTTTGGAAAACATCTAATGAGTTACTCCGTTCTGGCTTTTTTTATGTTACGACGATGCTCGTCATAGCTCTCCGCAAAATAGTGGTATCCGTTCTTACGCGCCACGTAGTAGTAGTACGGCGTCTCCTGCGGCGTCATGGCGGCCTCCCATGATTCTTTCGAGGGAACGCATATAGGGGCGGGCGGGAGTCCGGGCTTTATGTATGTATTGTAGGGCGAGTTGATCTCGAGGTCGCTGTAAAGGACGCGCGTCAGCGTTTTGCCCTTCAGCTTCCAGGCGTAGACAACCGTGGCGTCTATTTGAAGCGGCATATTTTTTTTGAGGCGATTCGCTATAACCCCCGCTATAATCGGCCTCTCGTCGTCCCACAGCGCCTCGCGCTGCACCATAGAAGCCACAACCGCCGTCTCGTTGATATTGTTGAACGCAACGTCTTCGGACAGCCTCGCGCCGTATCTGTCCCACCAAGTATGGGCGGCCACGCGCACCAACTCTTCCGGCGTTTCTTCTACGAGAAAATAAGTCTCCGGCAGCAGAAAAGCCACCCGTTTTTCCTCGCCTTCCGGCAGATGAGCCCTCATGGGCTCAGGGTAGTTTTTATCTTCTATGATGGCTTTTTTCAATATGTCGTCACCGCTCAGCGGAGACAAAACCGTCTCTGAGTGACGCTCAAAAATTTTCCTTAAAGAAAAAATATCCGCCCCCGGTATTATGGTCAGGCTCCAGTTCACGGGCTGCACGGTCAGAAGCTGTCTCGCCATGTTCCAAGGGCCGGAGCGCCTTACGCGATATTGTCCTGAGCGTATTTTTCTGTCGATCCCAAAACGCGCCATCCAGTAGGCAAGCTCCGAACTCGAACCAGTCAAGGCGCCTTGTTCCAAGAAAGCGTTGGCGCACTGGCGGGCTGAAAGGCCCGGTTTTATGACGACGACTTTCATCTCTCCATGCGGTATGGGCATCCATTTGTTCCAAAAATCGAACGGAACTTTATAATAATAGACCGCGCCGCCTATGGCAATGCCAAACGTGAAAGTAGCAAAAATCAAAATCCACAGCCATTTAATTATGCCCAAACTACTGAGTCTTTTTTTCGGGCTTCCCATTCGTCGCCACTCTCCTATTTCTGAATAAGCATCGCGTCTCCATAAGAAAAAAAACGATACTCGTTCGAAATCGCGAGAGCGTAAACATCGCGCAAGGCCATAATCGCGCTCTCCGGTTCGCCGTGCGAGAGATGATTAACGAAAGCCGACGCCAACATCAAAAGCGAACTTTTCGGAAGATGAAAATTCGTAATCATCGCGTCTACTACTTTATAACAAAATCCGGGATAAATAAAGAGCCGAGTATCCATAGCCCCGGCGCGGACGTTTCCATCGCCGCGCGCGCCGCTCTCAAGCGTCCTCGTCACCGTCGTGCCCACGGCCACGACGCGTCCGCCTCTTTGTCTGCATCGCTTTATGGCGTCCTCGGTCTCCTGGGGAATCTCGCAGCGTTCGCTATGAATGTTATGGTCTCTTATGTCGGGCGCGCTCACCGGGCGAAACGTCCCAAGAGATACGTGCAAAGTCACCCAGGCCGTCTCTACGCCTTTGGATTTAATACGCGATAGTAGCTCTTTTGTGAAATGCAGGCCGGCGGTAGGCGCGGCTACGGAGCCGTCGATATTCGCGTAGACGGTCTGGTATCTTTGCCTCGTTTCACGCTCGCTCGTTTTGCCCTGCTTTATATAAGGAGGCAGCGGTCTATTATTATAAAGTTCCGTTCGATTTTTGGAACAAATGGATGCCCATACCGCATGGAGAGATGAAAGTCGTCGTCATAAAACCGGGCCTTTCAGCCCGCC
>BNVG01000139.1 GCA_025997935.1 Synergistales bacterium
TTCGATAAAGCGAGCGCTATATAGCTTTTATGGGGCTATAATTTTATATTGAGTCTTAGACCGATATTATTTAGTGTTTATAAGGTTTAATGTGTTATGTTTTGAAAGTTTGCTGTAAAAGTCGGGTTATAACACACACAAAAAAAGAAACAAGATGTTGCTGCCATATGTTGCAAATCAGTGGTTCAAAGTCCGTGATGTAGTCGGCGTGAAATACTCACTCCAATATCAGAGTGAGTATCAAAATATAGCTTTTATCAATAGCCACTATTCGTCGTCGTCAATCGTGTCCTTCCCGCCAGTCTTACCCTCAGCTAAGTTTTCAAGTATTTTTTTAGCTTCTTCAAGACTGTTGGTATTGAGAATACTTAGCACCATTCTTACTATTGCCCTGAATTGAAAATCTGTCATGACGTCCTCATTCCTCACTGTCGCGGTAGACATTTTCATCACCTCTCGTTATTGCCCTTTGAAAATCGCAAAACTATACTTGAAAATAAACCAGTCAAAACAAGCATTGTGCCGACCACCCAGTAAAAATGGTTATCAATCTTTGCGTTTACCTTGTCGAAGCGCTCATCAAATTTATCACTCAAACCAAAACGAACTTCTTTAACATCCGCGCCAAGCTCCACACGAACGCTATCAATTTTGGCGTTCAAATCTGCACGAACATCTTTAATATCCGCTCGAATATCTTGTATTTTCGCTTCAAACTTGGCGTCAGTCTTATCAAAACGCTCGTCATTTTTAGCGGATTCTCTGTCGATTTTCGCCTCTATCCGCGCAAGCGTTTTTTCAATTCCCGTCTGCTCGTAATCAATACGCCTCATTTCGGCGTTAAATACCTTTTCAGGCACGGCTTTGTCAACGAAATTATATTCCGCTGTCGGTGTCGTCGCCATAGTTTCGCCCCCTCGCGCTCCATATTAGCATATACAGACTAAAGAATCACGCCCTTGGCCTGTGTCTCGTCCATAAATGATTATGATAAAATGAAAAACAAATAAAAATCAAGAAAATGCTCTCGAAGTATCGGGAACAATCAAACGGAGGCGCGTTTTTATGGGTAACACTATCGACACCAACAAATCCCCCAAGCCTGAGTTTTTCGACAAATACTGGCAGCGGTCACACCTATGCGGCAGTATAAGGGAAGACCTGATAGGCCGTTCGATTTGCGTCAACGGCTGGGTTAGGCGCAGACGGGACTTGGGCGGGATAATATTTATCGAGCTTTGGGACTATACAGGGCCGGTTCAAGTTGTGTTCAACCCCGAAGCGGGCGCGGTGCATGACAAGGCCGGAGATTTGCGAAGCGAGTATTGTATAGCCGTGCGTGGGCTCGTTACGAAACGACCTGAAGGCACCGACAACCCAGCCCTCGCCACCGGCTTCATCGAAATCGTGGCCTCGGATTTTCTGCTGCTCTCGCCCTCCAATCCCCTTCCTTTCGAAGTAGGTGAAAACACGGATAGAGTCGACGAGAACCTGCGCCTGACATATCGCTATCTCGACCTGCGCCGCGAGCGTATGCAGCGCAACCTGAGGACGCGCGGCAAACTCTATTCTTTTACGCGAAACTATCTCGACGGCAATTCGTTCGTCGAGATAGAGACGCCGGTGCTGACCAAGGCCACGCCTGAGGGCGCGCGCGATTACCTCGTGCCGAGCCGTGTCAATACGGGCGAGTTCTACGCGCTCCCCCAGTCGCCGCAACTGTTCAAGCAGATTTTGATGGTAAGCGGGTTCGACCGGTATTACCAAATAGTGAAGTGCTTCCGCGACGAAGACCTGAGAGCCGACAGGCAACCCGAGTTCACGCAGATAGACGTCGAGATGAGCTACGTCGTAGAGGACGACGTTATGAACCTGATTGAGGGCTATATGAAGGGGCTTTTCAAAACGATACTGAGCGTCGACCTCGAAACGCCTTTCCTCCGCATGGACTATTGGGACGCGATGGACTTGTACGGAAGCGACAAGCCGGATCTTCGTATTCCCACAAAGCTCGTGAACTTAGCGCCTATTTTCGAGAATGGCTCCTTTGAGCCGTTCCGAAAGATATTGGAAAGCGGCGGCGTTGTGCGCGCCCTCCCCGTCGCCGGAGGCGCGGCGCTCTCTCGCAAGGAGTTGTCCGACATAGAAGATCGCGCCAAAAAGTTGGGCGCGGGTGGCCTCGCGGCGTTTCAGATAAAAGACGGAGACCTAAAGGGGCCCCTCGTGAAATTTATGAGCGACGCCGACAAGTCCAAACTTTTAGAGACGGCCAAAATAGGCGATGGCGACGCGCTTTTTGTCCTCGCAAACCCGTCGCGTCTTAAAGCCTGCAATATTCTCGGCACGTTGCGCCTCGAACTTTGCAGACGCAACGAAAGCGACGAAGCGTCGCAGACTTCAGATTCGGACAAATGGAAATTCCTGTGGGTGGTTCGCTTCCCGCTCTTCGAGTGGGACGAGGAGGAAAAACGCTGGAGCGCGGTTCATCATCCTTTCACATCGCCGGTATTAGAGCAGCTGCCCCAGATGGAGACCGACCCCGGCAGCATCGCCGCCCGCGCCTACGACATCGTGCTGAACGGCAGCGAAATCGGCGGAGGCTCCATACGTATTCACGACCCCCAGGTGCAGGCCAAGGCGTTCTCCTGTCTCGGCATAAAGCCAGAGGAAGCGCGCGAGCGTTTCGGCTTCTTCTTAGACGCGCTCTCCTACGGCACGCCGCCGCACGGCGGTATCGCGCTTGGCGTGGATCGCTTGGCGATGTTCCTCTGCGACGGGCAGTCCATAAGGGACGTCATGGCCTTCCCCAAAACCCAAAAGGCGCAGTGTCTCTTGGCCGGCGCGCCGAGCGTTGTGGAGGACAAAAGGCTCGACGAGCTGAAAATCAAATGCGTCCCGGCGGACGATTGACCGTCGTCCCCACCCCTATCGGCAATCTCGAGGACATCACGCTCCGCGCCCTGCGTGCTCTGCGCGAGGCCGATATAATAGCCTGCGAGGACACCCGAACGTCTTCCGTACTGTTGAAGCGTTACAACATCCCGCGCAAACCCTTGGCCGCGCTTCATCTCCATAACGAGCGCGATCAAACCGAGCGCCTCCTGTCTGATCTGAGGGACGGCAAAAAAATAGCCGTGATAAGCGACGCCGGAACGCCCGGCGTCAGCGACCCCGGATACCTCCTGCTGCGCGACGCCACGGACGCTGGGCTTGAAACCGACGTTTTGCCGGGGCCGTCCGCGCTCCTGCCCGCGCTCCTGCTTTCCGGTCTGCCGCCCGAGCCATTCTTGTTCTACGGCTTCCCGCCCGAAAAGCCCGGAGCGCGAAAAAAACTGTTCGCGTCCCTTGCGCTTGCGCCCTGCACGGCGGTTTTCTACATAGCGCCTCACAAGGCCGGGCGTCAGGTATCGGAGTTGCATGAACTTCTCGGCGACAGGCAGGCCGCGATTGTCCGGGAGATAAGCAAAATATATCAGGAGGTCATAAAAGGTAGCCTGTCCGACATAGCTTCACGCTTGGAAAAAGGCGTGAAGGGCGAGATGGTCTTAGTCGTCGCGCCATATCCCGACGCGCCGACGGACGGCAAAGAATCGGAAGAGGGTGAAACATGGCGCGAGGAGGCCGAAAGGCTTTTGAATGAAGGGCTTTCCGTCAAAACGATAGCTATTGAAATCTCGCAAAGGCGAAACGCGCCGAAAAACGCGGTCAAAGAGTTTTTGTTATCGCTGAAGAGCGTATAAGCCCCTCCCACAACTCATCTAAATTCCATGTCAACGGCACGTCCAAGACGGCCTCGCGCAACAAAGCCGCCACACGCAAAATTGGCGGCATGAACAAATTGTTGCGTTCCAGCAGAACGGGCAAACCATCCCTTACGCTTCCCTCATAAGATTTTGACCCGTTTTCCAACAAGATAATACGATCGCTTTTCTCGAAGGCCATCTCGAAATCGTGAGTCACGGTGATTATAGTTTTGCCTCCATCTCTGAGGCGGGCAAGCAAATCAACTATTCTTTCGCGGTATCGCTCGTCCAGGCCCGCCGTCGGCTCGTCCAGAACGAGGCATTCAGGCGAGGCCGACAATACGGACGCGATGGCCACAAGCCGCCTCTCCCCTCCCGAAAGCAAGAGCGGGTTGCGCTCGAGATAGTCCGCGTCAAGGCCGACGCTTTTCAGCGCGAAATCGACGGCCTCGTCCGTTTTTGACGGCGAAAAGCCCCAGTTTTGAGGCGCGAAAGCCAACTCCTCCCTGACTGTCGCTGAGAAAAACTGATCCTCCGGCGTCTGAAACACAAGCCCGACGCGCCGCCTCAGCTCCATCAGCTCCGCCCCCGACTGGGGGACGGGAGAGCCATCTATTACAATCTCGCCATTTTGAATTTTATAAAGGCTGTTCAGATGCTGAATAAGCGTAGATTTGCCGCTACCGGTACGTCCGAGGACAGACGTCCATTTTCCATGCGGGATTTCGCAGGAAACGTCTTTCAAGACCTGCGTTTCAAGAGGCGTAGAAGAATTGAAACTATAAGAAAGGTTGCGGACGATAAAAAATGGATAGAGGCGATTTTCTTCACGCGGGCGAACACAGTTCGCCCCTACCGCGTCTGTAGGGGC
>BNVG01000140.1 GCA_025997935.1 Synergistales bacterium
GATTTATTCGCAATCTCACCATCGTTGCTGAGCACGATAAACACGTTGCCGCCGAATTGCTCATGAAAGCTGTCAAAGCTCGCTTTCATGCGTTCGGAAATTGAATAATTGCCAAAGTTTGACGTTGCCGTAATCGGCTTGATTTGTAGTCCAAACGCATAATCTCCGATTTTGGCAACGTAATCCACATCTCCCGCCGAATCAAGTTCAGAATCGCTTTCTTCAAAGACAATATCGGGGAACAGCTTTGCAAGTCCATCATTCACTACCGATTTTTCGCGCAAATATCCGTCATAAGTCCTGTTGAGCGTCAGGTTGAATATGTAATCAATACAGTCCTCTTTTGTAAGCTGCGAAAATGCCGCCAACCATTCCGGCACGACAACTTCGATTATCTTCTCGTACAGCCTCACGCCGAGTTCCGTTAAATCGCCTTTTGTAATTTTCATCGCCTTGTCGGGATTTTTGCTCGCGGTTTTCGCGTTATCGAAGTACCAACGCTCCCATTCCTCAAACGATTTCGGTTGACACTCACGGATCAACGCCATAACCGCTCCGACTTTGTTGGGGCGTGAAAGCTGATATGTTTGGCAGGCGTAATTCAGAACTTTTTCCTTCTTGCCGAACTCCTTTGAGTGCTTGTTAGGCATTAACCTCGACCTCAATAAATTTTGTCTTGTACTTGTACTCTGATTGAGCATCCGGGCAGACATACCCGCTGCGGATTAAGTGCGCGTTTATAAATGTTTTATTATCCAAATAGAGGTAGCAGAGCAAATTGTTATCTTCGTCATATTTCACGGAGTCAAACCTCATAAACACACGGTGCCCCGCGACTTTTGACCTGATAAAATCAACCGCGTTTTGCGCTTCCGACGGGTTTGACGCAATGCCGATAAGCCGGATTTTCACTCCGTTGTTGAGCAAAAGAAGATTTGGCGAAATGACTTCCCTTACCATGAAAAAATCTTCGCGCGCGTTACGCGTCCCGTCGATTGTCGAGCCGAAATTCAGCTTTTTGACGTCAATTTTTTTGTCCAATTTATGAGGGTCTTTGAAAACATACGGCAAACTGCCAAAGGAGAACTGCTCAATGGATGCGGCGTCTCTCGCAAAAGTAATCTTTACGTCTTCAATGCAAATTTGCGTATAATCTAATTTGTTTTTGATGATAGGTACAAAATCAGCGTTTATCTCATACCCTACCGAATTGCGTCCGAGGTTTTTTGCCGCTAAGGATGTTGTCCCGCTACCGAGAAACGGGTCAAAAACCGTTTCGCCAACGAAAGAAAACATTTTTATTAGCCGTTTCGGGAGTTCTTCGGGAAATGCCGCAATGTGTTCGTGCTGTTTTACTCCATTGAAGTTCCAGTGTGATGAGAAATACTGATTCCACTCGTCTTTTGTCATTTCCGAAGCTGCCTTTTGCGCCATTGTCGGCTTTGGCGCATTGCCCTGTTTTTTGAAGATAAGGATAAACTCGTAGTCTATCTTCAAAATACCGTTGCGCGGGTACGGAAAACTTCCCATAACCGCGCCGCCGCCGGTCGTGTTCATCGTCGTCGCCTTTTGCCATATAACCGCGCCCATATAATCCATTCCAAGCATTTCGCAGAACCGAATAATTTCCGTCCGAATCGGAATTACCTTATACCGTCCGTAATAGACGCTTCTCGCGAATTGGTCGCCAATATTGACGCACAAGCGACAACCATCGGAAAGCACTCGATCGCACTCTTGCCAAACAAGATTGAGGTTGTTTATATAGTTTTCATAGCTATCGTGAAAGCCAAGTTGATTATCTGTGCCATAGTCCTTGAGTTGCCAATATGGCGGCGAAGTGACAATGAGTTGCACAGATTTGTTTCTTATAAGGGACAGACGACGACTATCACCAATTATGATGTTATGTGCGGTCATTTTTGTCCTCCTTTGGGAAAAACATCAAGTCGACGAGCTGATTCAAGAGGGCCGCGTGGGTTGTGTTTTGGGTCAGGAACGGGATTTTTTCACGCGCGCCGGCGAGGTAGTTTTCGGCCTTTTTTGTAATGGCGTCGAACGCTCCGGCGGACTCGAATATCGATATTACCGTCTGTCTGTCGAGCTCGGATATGCCGCCTTTTCCGTATATAGAGAGAAGCCGCGCCCGCTCGTTCGGGGACGCTTTTCGGAGCGCGTAGTGAGCTAAAAGCGTCACCTTACCCTCGGCGATGTCAGACGTGTTGCTTTTGCCCGTCTCGATTACAGACGCTTTAACGCCCAATATGTCGTCCTTCATCTGAAACGCCAAGCCAAGCGCCGTTCCGAACTCTTCGATATGGCGTTTTGTATCTTCTCCGGCTCCGGCCAGAACCGCGCCGAGCTGCATGGGGCCTATGACGGTGTACCAGGCGGTTTTCAGGCGCGTCATTTGCAGTATGCCCGTCTCGTCGCCGTATGATTTTCGGCGCGACAGGTAGACGTCCAGCATTTCGCCGTCTAAAGTGTTCAGCTGTACGTCGTGGAACACCGCCGCCGCCGCAAGCCTTCGTTCAGGTGTAAAGCCGCTTTCTGCCACCAAACGATTCGCCAGGATAATGCCGATGTCGCCAAGGCATATAGCCTGAGACACCCCATAATGACGCGCTTCGCCGTCTATATCCGTGTCCGCGCCGTCCTCCGCTTGGGCCGCGGCGCGACAGGCGGCGCGCCATATAGAGTCGCGCCCTCGCCTGAGCGGGCTTCTGTCTATGATGTCGTCATGCCCGAGAACGCCCGTCTGAAAAACCTCAAAAGCGGCGGCGGCGGGGAGAATTTCGTCAGACGCCGCGCGGCCCGATATTATCTCGTATCCAAGTTTTACAAGAGAGGCTCGGATGCACTTGCCGCCCGCCGACGCGTCATTAAAAAGCGTGTAGAGGCGCGCTACGGCTTCGTTTTCCGCGCGTTCGTCTATGAGCTTGTCTAAATAGTCCGATATAAAACCGTCAAGGCGATTTTTGAAACTCGATATATAACTTTTGATGTCAGTATTGCTCAACTCGCACCCCGCCCTTGCGCCGGTCTCTTGCCGCGTAAGCCGCCACGGCCTCGTCAAGCGACCGTCCGCTGAAGTCCGGCCATAACGTGTCGGTGAAATAAAGCTCGCTGTACGCGCTCTCCCAGAGCCAAAAGTTGCTCGTCCTGAGCTCTCCGCTCGTGCGTATGATAAGGTCCGGGTCGGGGACGTCTGGGAGGTAGAGGCTTTGACTTATGGTATTCTCGTCTATGCTGTCAATCTCCGCGCCCGAGGCGATGATTTTTTTCACGGCGTCCACCAACTCCTGACGGCCGCCGTAGTCGACGCAGAGTATAAGTTGTATGCCGGTTTCTTCTCGCGTCTCGTTCTCGAAGTTTTCGACGGCCTCTAAGAGCGAGCGTGACAGGCGGTCTCTCCTCCCGGCGAAACGTAGGCGTCCGTGATTGGATTTTAGCCTCTCGAGTTTATTTTTGAGATAATACTCGAACAGGGACATAAGCCCCGAGACTTCCTCGGACGCGCGTTTCCAATTTTCGGTGGAAAACGCGTAGACGGAGAGATATTGAATGCCAAGCTCGCCGGCGTGCTCGACGATGCCCTCCAATATCTCCGCGCCCCTCCTGTGCCCGGCCAAGCGGGGCAGGGCGCGACGCGACGCCCAGCGCCCGTTTCCGTCCATGATTATCCCGACGTGGGACGGGATGTTTTTATTTTGCGGCATATCGTCAGATGGCGGCCGCCACGGGGTTTTTCAGAGCGCCTATCCCCTCGATGGCTATTTCCACGGTGTCCCCGGGTCGAATCGGCCCTACCCCCACAGGCGTACCGGTGGCTATGATGTCTCCCGCCTCAAGCGTGGCAAAACGGCTCAGGTGAGAGACTATTGTGGCCACGGAAAAAATCATGTCAGCAAAAGACCCCTGTTGTACAATTTTACCGTTGAGCTTAGTTGTCAAAACGGCCGTCTCGGGCATTTTTCTCTGAACTAAAATGGCGGGGCCGAAGGGGCCGAACGTGTCAAAACCCTTCGCGCGAATCCATTGTCCGTCCTTTTTCTGCAACACTCGCGCCGATACGTCGTTAAAGCAAGAATACCCCAAAACGCAGTCGAGCGCCTTGTCGGGAGCGATGTTTTTGCAGGTTCGGCCTATGACGACGGCCAGCTCTCCCTCGTAGTCGACGCGCCCCACCCAGTCGGGGACGCCTATGGCAACGCCCGGCGCCACGACGCAGGTCGTGGGTTTCATAAACACGCAAGGTTCGTCCGGCGCTTCTAAATTAGACTCTTTGGCGTGTTCGTGGTAGTTCAGACCGATGCACCACACCTGGACAGGGTCTATGGGGGCTTTGAAAACCGCGCCGCTCGCCTTGACTACCTTGCCGTTCGTCTTGAGAGAGTCGTCCAATAGCTCTATGGAATCTCCGGCGACCTTGCGTGTTTATGAAACCCACGACCTGCGTCGTGGCGCCGGGCGCTGCCATAGGCGTCCC
>BNVG01000141.1 GCA_025997935.1 Synergistales bacterium
GGCGCAAGACAGACGATATGATCGAATTTTTGATGACAAGCCCGCGATTCGGAATTTACGAGAACATCGCAAAGGCCAAGGTTCACGGCGTAGAGCTTGAAAGCCGCCTGACATGGAAGCTGTGGGAGCTGTCCTTATCGGGAACCTGGATGGACGCGCAAAACAAAACTGACGGCAACTTCCGGGAGAACAAACGCCTGCCGAACGCCCCGGAGTTATCCTGGATGGCGCGCCTGACGCGGCGCTTTCCGGACGGCGGCGGCGGTGCGAAAGCGGTAGTCTTTATAGAGGGGCAGTTTACGGGCGACAACTACTTTGACCAAAGCGAGAACATACTTTATGACGATGTTTTTCTGCTGAACGCGGGCGTCAAATGGAACGTCAACAAGAATCTGGATGTGAGCGTCGGCGTCTATGACGCGTTAGACAACGGCCCGGGCGTCAAGCTGAGAGCCGTGAAAAACGGCCCCGAGCGAATGAGCTGGTATCCGCTTCAGGGCAGGAGCTTCTATATGACCGTGAATTGGAGTTTTTGAAGCCGCTATGCGCGAATACCCCCTTGACATATGGTCGCAAAACCGATATTCTGAATTTATGCCGTCATTACGTCGGTAATTTTATTTGTTTTAGGAGGCTTTTTTTAATGGCTCAGGGCACCGTGAAGTGGTTTAACGAGAGTAAGGGGTATGGCTTCATCACCGCTGACGAGGGTAAGGACGTCTTCGTACATTACAGCGCCATACAAGGCGAAGGGTTCAAGACGCTCCAAGAGGGACAGAAAGTGTCCTTCGAGATTGTGAACGGCGAAAAGGGGCCCCAGGCTGCCAACGTCTCCCGCGCGTAATTCGGCAAAACCGAAAAAATCTAAGGCCTTCCCTCGGGAAGGCCTTGTTGTTTTGCGCGTTTTACGCTACGCCGCTCCTGAGTAGCTCGTGAAAATGCACCATCCCAACCGGGAACAGCCCGCCCGTCGGCGAGGGCGTCACCACCACAAGCGCGCTTACAGAACGCTCCTCCATAAGTTTTATCGCCGCCGTCGCGAGGCGCGTGGGTTCTATTACACAAGGAGAACGCGTCATAGACTCGTGTATTGGGCTGTTGAGCGCCTCTACCCCGCAACGTTCCAACAGGCGGCGAAGGTCGCCGTCCGTGAATATCCCAACAAGTTCCCCCGCCTCGTTCAGCACGCAAGTCGCGCCGTATTTTTTGTCCGTTATCTCAAACAGCGCGTCTTTTACGGATACGTCGCGTTTTACCTTGGGCAGTTCTCCCTGCGTACACATCACGTCTGAAATTTTGGTCAAAAGACGACGCCCCAGCGCCCCGCCCGGGTGCAGCTCAGCGAAGTCATCCCGCCGCAAGCCCCTAAGGAGCGTAACGATACCGGCCAAAGCGTCCCCTATAACCAATTGAAGCGTCGTGCTGCTCGTCGGCGCGAGGCGCAGAGGGTCCGCCTCGAAGGCGACGCCTGAGTGGATAACTATATCGGCGTGACGCGCCAGCGTGGAGTCCTTCCCGCCCGTTATGGCTATCATCTTGGCCCCAAGCCTGTTGAAATAAGGCAAAATGGTCAAAACCTCCGCGGTTTCGCCGCTGTTGCTTATGAAAAGCCCGATGTCGCCGCAACATACCATACCGAGGTCTCCGTGAGACCCCTCGGCGGCGTGCAGGAAAAACGACGGCGTCCCAAGAGAGGCGAGGGTCGCGGCGATTTTACGCCCGACGTGCCCTGATTTTCCCATGCCGACAACGACAACTCTACCTGTGCATTCGTAAAGCATACGGGAGGCCGTGACCATTTCCATGCCTATTTCACCGGCAGCCCTGACAAGCTCGGCCGCTTCATTAAGGACTACGGTTCTTCCGGCTTGCAGAAGCTCTTCGTCGCTCATAACCGACCCGCGCGGTGAACGGCCAAAAGCCCGTCAAGAAAAGACGCCATCTCCGAGAGCGGAATCATGTTCGGGCCGTCGCTCTTGGCTTCGTCGGGGCGCGGGTGAGTCTCCACAAAGAGCGCGTCTATTCCGACCGCCGCCGCGGCGCGGGCCAGAGGAAGCGCCATAGCGCGGTCTCCCCCGCTCATCTCGCCAAGCCCGCCCGGGCGCTGTACGCTGTGAGTGGCGTCAAAGACGACCGGATAGCCAAGGCCTCTCATAGTCACAAGGCCGCGCATATCTACGACCAAGTTATGATACCCCATTGTCGTGCCGCGCTCACACAGCAGTACGCGGTTATTTCCGGCCTCGCGGCATTTATCCGCGACGTTTTTCATATCCTCAGGCGCCAAAAACTGAGCTTTTTTGATGTTCAAAATCTTGCCGGTCTTAGCCGCCGCAATGAGCAAATCGGTCTGACGGCACAAAAACGCCGGAATTTGAACGACGTCGGCCACCTGAGCGACCGCTTCCGCCTGCCAGGCCTCATGTATGTCGGTGACTATGGGAACCGACAGTTCTTTTTTGATATGGGCGAGATGGCGAAGCCCGTCTTCGAGCCCGGGGCCGCGATAGGATTTTATGGAGGTGCGATTGGCCTTATCGAAAGACGCTTTGAAAATATAATTGACGCCCCGAGCAACGCATACGTCTTTCATCGCCCTTGCTATCTCGAGGCCCATTTCCAGACTCTCAAGAGAGCAGGGGCCGGCCATCAACGTCAGCCCTCCGTCTCCGATAGAAAAATCTTTTTCCCCGCTATCAATTTTATAATCGGCGCTAAAGCTGTTATTCAAAGTTTTTCTCCCTTCTTAAAAAGACCCGCCATTTTGAGCGCGAAGAAGACAATGACGGCCCCTACGACGACGTTCAGGCATATCATAATCTCTTTTGGCAGGAACGCCTTCACGACGCTCCCCGCCGCGGCAACGCAGTTCAAAAAGATGAACGTAGCCGAAGCGCAGCCCACGCCGAACAGGAAAAGTTGAGATCTGTTCATGTTTTTCGAAAGGATATTGGTCGAAAAAACGCCGCCCCAAAAAATTATCGTCAAGGGGTTGGAAGCCGTCATAAGTACGGCCTTCAAAAAAACGCTATCCGTCTCGGAGCCGTTGAACAGGGCAATCTGCGGCAAGAGCGAGAATCCGAGCGCCCCCGTAATTATATCAAGCCCGAACAATATCAGAACAACCGAACCAACAACCCGGACGGCCCTTTTTACCCGCGCGGATTGCAAAAAAACGGCGATGCCAATAGCCGCCAGAAAAATGTAAAGCCCGTCGACCAAAGTCACGGCCAAAGC
The DNA here is from genome assembly GCA_025997935.1 of Synergistales bacterium. Taxonomy (GTDB): domain Bacteria; phylum Synergistota; class Synergistia; order Synergistales; family Aminobacteriaceae; genus BNVG01. The sequence goes on from BNVG01000141.1 coordinate 3,238, forward strand.
CGCCAGCGCTCCCGCGTAAAAACCCAAGGCTCCCGCGTTGAAAACCATCAGGCATATAGGCCCGACCGCGAACTGCAGAAGAAGCCCGAAACGCAGTCCATCAAGAAACACACCGTCATCCCCATTCCCTGTTTCCCAATTTTTATAAATTTATACGATAATATCACACTCCATAATGAAAATTTTTCACCGAGTGCTATAATAAATGCTGAATATCGCCATGACCATAAGGAGCGAACAAACGATGCCGAATACACAAGAGACAAATAAGCAGCAAAACGCCGAGCCGGTCTCCCCGGAAGTTCAGGCTTACGCCCCGACGCCAGCGGCGGCTAAAACGGACAACGCGCCTGTCTACGCCGTTTTGAAGGCTTATTTTTTCACACCGAAACGCGGCGATATATGGGGCGCTTTTTGTTTTCTATTCAACGGCTCGACCGGGGACGGCATGGAAAGCGTTTTCTGGGTAACTCGCGCTATGGTTGGGCCCGCTATCGATGTCACCGCAAGGTGGCGGGATTTGACAAAAAGCATTCCGGCCATGGGGCCGTACGAAAAAAACCTATCCGAAAAACTGAAAGAGACTCTGATGGAAATGTTCACGTCGTCCGCCCGCATCTCATTGGTTGAGTCTCCTAATACAGAAGAACAGACTCTAGCCCTCGGCGAGGATCTTCGCAACGCGTTCGAGCGTACGACACACTACTTCTTAGAGTTCAAAATCAAGCTCGAAAAACTCACGACGCAAAATTTGCTCGACGCCGGAGTTTTGGCGAACGACGAGGGCGCCTCGAACGAAAAAAGCGCGTCGGGGGACAGTGAAAAAACCAGAAACTTTGACGGAACCATCGTCAACTGCCTTCCGATAGTCGACCCCGTGCATGGAAAGCCGGTGTCGGAACTATCGCCAGGCGACATGCTGGACGTCAAATTAGAGGAAGGCGCGGGCGCGGGAAATTTGGTTCAAAAATACCTCGAGTCCACGAGCCAGGATTCGGTGTTTCCCGTCGAGTCGATAGAGAGGACGGACGGCGAGAAGACCTATATATTTTTAACCATAAGCGACGAGATACGCGGCTTAATTACCGTGACAAAAGACCTTCGCCTCCGCGTTTTTTCGCCTGAATCGGCTGGCATTCTCAACAAGTTAAGTGTCAACATCGATGCCGACAACCTGATCTTCATCAGCACAGTCCTTATTTCG
>BNVG01000142.1 GCA_025997935.1 Synergistales bacterium
CGTGAAATAGCCAAGCGCGGTCATTCAAAAAATCTGAAAGATCTGCGTTCCAACACAAACAGCATAATGCGGAAAATTCAAAAAGACAGGAACCATGTTAAGAGTTATTTTGAAAATGAGTTCATCAGTTATGCCGCTTGAGATACGTAAGAGTTATTTGGTGGGTTAATAATACGCCGCTCAATCTTCTTAATATCGTCGTAAACATCGTTGAAGTCGCGGCGCATTGCGGAAACTTTGTCGGCAAGCGCGGGTAGGTCGGAGATGTGGTTCTGTTCAAGGAACAACAGCGTCCGCGCCGTGAGTTACAGATCGGCAAGTTTTTTATAGAGAGGGCTGTCCGTATCGTGGTTTGAAATCGCATATAAAATTTCAATCAACGGCGGCGGCGCGTTGTCCTTTATCTCGTCAATCCAAGCATTGTACTTATTTATACGGGCGCGAAGCTGTTTCATTTCCGAGTTCGTCATAATAACTTCGCGGTTGATGTCACCACGGTCGGTCTTTATGCAGCGCTTCTCCATTTGCGAAGCCGCCACGCCCATATGAATGGTTGGGATTTTTTCAATCCCTTGCTCGGCGTAACTGCGATGGTCGATACGGTCGGCGTGACCGCCCGCCTCAAGATATTCGCTGCCGATAGCCGCCCAGTTCGCCCGCCACTCCGTCGCCTTACTGTGTTCGTTCCAATCGACGGTGCAGACTTTCACGCCGTCTACCTTGCGGGCTTTCGCGCCCCAAGTTCCGTCCTCGTTAAACGGACGCATTGTGAGCAAGATGTGCGCGTGTGGGTTCTCGTCTTTCTTGATATGATAGGCGAGGTCAACCGTCATTCCAGAATTGACGAAATTCTCCGTGATGTACCGCCGCAAGAGCGAAAGATTTTGCTCATACGATAGCTCTACGGGCAGGGCGACGTTAATCTCCCGCGCCAACTGCGAATTGCATTGCTTTTCGATTTTCTCCACGGAGTTCCACAGCGTAGTGCGGTCGGCAAATTCGGCGGGCGCGTTGGCGGGCAAAAAGATTTCCGTGTGAACAACGCCTGTCTTGCGCGTGTAATCGTGGATAATTCCGTCGTACTCGTTCGTGAGCTTTTGCCCCGAACGGTACGCCGCCGCGCCGACGGCTGATTCGCCGTGACCGCGACTGAAAATTTTAACGTGCGAATGAAAGATTGCCATACGATAATCACCTCGGCTTTCGTTTGGATTTGGATTTGCATTTTGGGGTTTTGGTTTTAATTTGTGCCGATAGGCACAAATGCCCCCGGCAGGGCGCACGAACCCCGCCGACAGGCGGGGTATCAGTGCGCTGTTGCTTAGCGCAACAGACTTAGCGAGTCACTCGAACCGCTTGCGACAGCGCGTCTTTGAACTCGTCGTTGGTTAGCGCGGCGGCGTTATCGATGAACTTCTCCGCGATAGCTCCGCGCCCGATTAGGCGGCTCGTCCTCGCGTTACGCTCCTGCTTGGACAGCCCGCCCGCAAGCCGCTTGATTTTGTTCTCCATCTGCTCAATCTGGCGTTTCGCGTCGGCGATTTGCTTTTCGGTCTTGGCGCGTTCGGCGCGCAGCTTTTCGATTTTGGCATTCGTGATGTCGTCGGTGAGGTCAATGCCCGCAAATAAACTGTTCATAGTAAAATCCCCTTTCGATTTTGGACATAAAAAGGCGGCTCACGATTTCTCGCAAGCCGCCTTTCGGTGGTCGATATTTATTTGTCACGCCGTCGCGGTGGCGGTTGGTGACGTGCCTTGTTCGGCGTTTCGCTCGGCGCGTTTTTTCTTGTTCCACTCGCGCTGATAATTACGTTGGTACTCGCGGTGATGCTCACGCCGCGCCGCTTCCTCGGTGGCAAGCTGTTCGGGCGTTTTGGTCGGCGTAGCCGCCAATTTTTCCGCTTTCGCTTCGGCGCGTTCAACGGCTTTCTTCGTGAGAATTGCGTCACGCCGTTTGTAGTAGCTGTTGCGCCCGATTTCACGCCTATGCTCTATCGGGTCAAACGGTTTTTCCTCTGCGGGTTCGCCGTCAATCGGTACGTTGAATTGTCCGATAAAGTTTAGGTGAACCTCCACCCGCTGTTTACGGCGGCGGTTGACTTTCTTGTGTGATTTTATTTGAGATGAGATTGAACCAAATCCTTATTAAAACACTGCTTGTCAATTTCATCAACTAACGAAACTACTGCGTTTTTGGCATTCGTTACAACGTGGAAAGATATGACAATACGCCCATCACCGGTGTATTGTAATGCAGGGTGTTGCTTCTTAAAAATATCGTCTGCATATCCATCGGTATGTACAAGTTTGTGACGTATCTCAAAATACTCAACAGCGTTATCGATGGTCTCCTCATTAATGCTCAAGCCAATCTTGTTGCAAAATTTCTTGATAAGCTCCGCTGTGCTGCGCTCCATTGCTAAAGTATTAAACAGGGTGTCTATAACATAACCATTAATAGTATTATCAGCAATATGCCTCAATACATCAGCTATGGGTAATTTTATACTTGTGTTGTCCCCTGTAAGCCTTTTTGGTGTTACTTTAGAATTCTGCCATACTTCAGCCACGATTGTGCGTAAGTAAATAGAAAACTCTTCGTATAAGTCTTTGATATAGGCCGATTGTAATGTTCTCACAAGATGAGTAACCGCCAATTTTCTGCCTTGTTCAGAAGCAGCAGACCTCGCAAGCGCCGGATACTTTGTGTTATCTACCTGCTCAAATACTCTTGCACTTTGTGTTGATTTTTCGCCGCTCGCTGTTATACTCAAACGCACAACATCGGCCAACTCTAAGTCCGCATCAAATTGTACGATACGATTCTTAAAGGTCGTATGCGCCTTTGTATGTTTTGCCTTTTCTTTCGCCTTTGCCACAATTAATTCCTCCAATAATATTATATTCCGTTGCCGTCGATAGTCATTTGGAATACGCGCCTAACGACATTAGCGGCTTCGTTATCCACGAGCCACAAATTTTTATCGTCCGACGATTTTTTGTAACCGTAAACGGCGGCGTTAGTCATATGCTCCCCGCGTTTGCCTTTGGCGTGGAGTACGGATTTCGCCTTGCGTGATGTGTCGCGGGCATACCACTCGCTCATAATCTCGCGTATCGGGACTAAATCGTCCTCGCCCTTAGCGCTGTCGTAGCCGTCCGCCGTACTAATCAGCCGAACGCCGCACTCGTGGAACCGTTCGCGGTGCAATCCCGTCTGCAAATAATTTCTGCCCATACGGTCAAGCGTTCGGACGAGTATCACTCCGACGTTGCCCGCTTCCACCTCGGTCATCATTTCCTGCCAAGAGGGACGCTCGAAGTCAACGCCAGAGAATCCGTCATCGCTGTAATGGCGCAGATTTGCGAAGTTGTGTTCTTTCGCGTATTTCTCCAAATCTAATTTTTGGTTGGAGATACTTTGCGATTCGCCGCTAAAAATGTCGTCTTTGCTAAGACGGCTATAAAGCGCGGTAATCTTTGAGTTTTGCCCTTTCATAATACTCTCCCTTTCGGGCGGCAAAACCGCTTGTAGTGAAACCTTTATATCATTTTCTTTCCCAAATTGCAAGGGGAAATTTTGCGGCTCGTTCATTAAATTTTCACCCCCCTCGTATAATAAACTTAGCGGCCAAATAAGCAGGCAGCCGTTTGAGCTTGTGTCTCAAAACTCAAGATGGGACAATTAAGTTCAGTATAGGTAGAGGGCGCAGATCACCCCCATGAGGTATTGCCTCGTCCGAAAGAGTTGCGCCTCTGCTTTTACGGATTGGATACGAATGAGCTGGATAGCGCACATGGCGCTCAATATCTAACGAGGTTGTATTCCGTAATTGCCAGGGGATGACTTCTATCTATTCAATCCTGTGCGCAAGCGAGGTGCGTCACTATTATGTACTATGTCGGAATAGATATAGCCAAGCACAAACACGAAGCTTCCATCATCGACCCGAGCGGCAAATTGATGAGCGGGAGTGTTTCTTTTGCCAACACCAAAGAGGGTTGCGACAAATTGATTGCCCTCTTTGCAAAGCTGGGTATCGCGAAGAACGACATTGTGGTTGGCATGGAGGCGACGGGTCATTATTGGCTCAGTCTGTATTCGTATCTGCTTGAGATAGGTTATGACCTAAAGGTTATCAATCCCATTCAGTCGGATGCTTTTCGAAAGATGTACATCCGCAAAACCAAAAACGACTCGAAAGACTCGTTCGTCATCGCTCAAATTATGCGCTTTGGCGAATACTCGGCCACCAGGCTTTCTGATGAGAATATATTAACCCGGCAATGAAGTCGCGCGTTTTTGTCGTGAAGTATCTGCGAAAACCATTGCAAATACAAGAAGCTAAAAATCTATAACATTACAATGCGCAGAACATAATTGGTGGATTAATATT
>BNVG01000143.1 GCA_025997935.1 Synergistales bacterium
CGGAGGGCGGAGGCGGAGGTGGTGGCGGAGGAGATGGTGGTGGTGACGGCGGGGGCGCAGTATGAGCCGCGCCCGGCTGAGCCGCTGCCCTCGCCGTTATCTTCGTTCCGCACCCTTTGCAGAAAACCGCGCCTTCGTTCAGAGGCGCGCCGCAGTTACGGCAGCATCGTTCCATGTCCAATCGAGCACTCCCTTCAGGTCAGCTATCAACGTTGAAGTCCCCGTTTACGGCTTGATAACAGGCACAGGGTCCAAGCTCGGGGCAACGTTGACTGTGCCTCCCGCGCTCTCGATGTCGAGTACACCGCCCGGCGCCGGCGCGTTCAAAGACTTTTCTCAGGGAGTCAACACCGACCGCCCGGCGAAGCGGTCAAAGATTCAGGGGTGGCTCATCACGCTCCTTGTCCTCGCCATACTCGTCTTCGCCGGGTACATCGGGCTGTATCTCCTCGACCGGGATGTGCTGAAGCCTTTTGACGCGCGGTCGTCTTCGGTCGAACCCGTTACGGAACAAGTGAGCGAAGATAAGGAGGAACAATAACGATGCCAAGTTCATTCATACCGACCACATCTCTGCCTTATGTCATAGGCGGGATAGCGCTTGTATTGCTCGTCTTTATCGGCCTTATCTACAACAGCTTCGTAAACCTGCGCCACAACTCCGACGAGGCTTTCTCCACAATGGACGTCTACCTCAAGAGGCGTTACGACCTCATCCCGAACCTGGTGGACGTGGTGAAACGCTACGCCGCTCACGAGCGCGAGACTTTAGAACGGGTTATCGGGGCGCGCAACGCGGCGATGGGTGCACGGAACTTCGAGGAACGCTCTCAGGGGGACAATATGCTATCCGGCACGCTGAGAACGCTCTTCGCCGTGACGGAGAACTACCCCACGCTCAAGGCGGACGGCGCGTTCATCAATCTGCAAAACCAGCTTATCGCCCTCGAAAACGACATCGTGCAGGCGCGCAAATACTACAACGGCGTCGTCAAGGTTATGAACAAGAAAATAGATATGTTCCCCGCCAACCTCTTCGCGGGTCTCTTGGGCTTCCGGCGCTATCCGTACTTCATGGCCGACGAGTACGAGCGCGAAAACGTGCGGGTGCGGCTTTAGCGAGGGGAGTTATGAGAAAAAATTTTCTCGCCTTTATCGCTTTCGCGGTTTTTCTCTGCGCGGGGCTTTCCCCCGCTCAGGCGGCCCCCTGGGTCATAGACGCGCTCGACATGAATATAGTGGTGCGTGACGACAACAGCTACGTTGTCACGGAGACCTACGACGTGACCTTCAACGAGAAGCGTCACGGCATCATACGCGAACTGCCGCTCCTCTACCTCGGCGCGCCGGGGGAGGTGCGCGACGTCAAGGTGGAGGGCGCTCCCTTCACGGCGTGGCGCGAAAAGAACAACATGGTGGTGCGCATAGGCGACGCAGACAAATGGGCGGACACAAAAACGCACTACATTCTGCGCTACATCTACGACGTAGGCGGCGACAGGCTGAGGAACAAGGACGAGTTCGTCTACAACCTCATAGCCGACTACGACGCGCCGATAACAAAAATGACTTTTAGGGTGGAGATGCCGCACCCTTTTGATGTGACGCCGCTGAATTTCACGCAGGGCGAGCGGGGAAGCGTAAAGAACGACGCCGTAGAGTTCAAGGTGAACGGCGCCGTTATCACCGGGCGGCTGAAAGCGGCAAGCAGGCCGCACGAGCTTATGACCATAGCCCTGCCCCTGCCGGACGGCTACTACACGGCGGCCGTCCGCAAGCAGAACCTCGGGACGTTTATCTGCGACTACTGGTGGGGCTTCGTTCTGGGGTTCGAGGCGCTGGCCTTGGCGCTCTGGGCGGCTGTCGGCAAAAACAAGCAGATATTCCCCAGCGTGCAGTTCTACCCGCCCCAGGGCGTCACACCGGCGGAGATTGGCTATATTATCGACGGCAGCGCTGACCCTATGGATATAATTTCGATGATAATCTACTGGGCCGGCAAGGGCTACCTGACCATTGAGGAAATCACCCGGAAAACAATGCTCGGGCTCGGGAGCCAAAAGGGTTTCATGTTTCGTAAACTCAATAATTTAGGCTCCGACGCCAAGAGCTTCGAGAAGAGGATGTTCAAGGAAATGTTCGCATTTGGAGACGGAAGCGAGGTGACGACATTCACGCTGGAAGCGACCCACTTCTTCCTGACGCTCGACGCGGCGGCGGCTGGCGTTACAAACCTCTACGCCGCCAAGCCCGAGACGCGGATATACGCCAAAGGCATGGGCTGGCGCGGGGCGCTTGTGTGCCTTCCAGCTCTGCTTATAGCGGCCCTCGCCGGTTTTGTCCCGACGTTTATGAGCACTGGCGACATCCAGAACGCGGCGACGTCGTGTTTGCTGGCCTTGCCTTTTATGGTTGCGGCGTTGATTTACGGCGCAATGGTTTCAAGTCTGAGAACCGCTACGCGCAAGGCGAAGCGGCGGACAATATTCTGGTGCTTCATCGTGCCGACGCTTTTGGCGGCCTATGGCGTCTATCAGGGGTGTTCCCTGGGTATAGGGCTCCACATCATGCTGCTCATCGTCGGCGCCTGCGTGCTTGGGCTACTGGCTATGTGCTTTCCGATAATATTGGCGTTCAGATGCTCTAAGCGCACGGAGCTCGGCGACAGGTACATGGAGCTCGTGCTCGGCTTCAAGGCGTTTCTTACCGCCGCGGAGCGGGACAAGATAAATATGCTCGTCAACGAGAACCCGAACTACTTCTACGACGTTCTGCCCTACGTCGTTGCGCTCGGCGTCACGGACAAGTGGGCGCGCAACTTCGAGGAGCTGTCCGTCCCGCCGCCAGACTGGTACAGGTCGGACACCCGCGACAGATTCAGAGCGAATACGTTTGCCGTCGGTATAGGCGGCAGCCTCAAAAACCTCTCCGACACGGTCTCCAACACGGTCCAAAGCTCGCGCACGTCCTCAAGCGGCGGCAGAGCGGGCGGAACCGGCGGCTCATGGGGCGGCGGAGGAAGCTCGGGCGGCGGCAGCGCCGGAAGCGGCGCGGGCGGCGGCAGCGGGAAAAGCTGGTGACAGCTGCCCACACAAGGAGGTTTCAAAGTATGAACAGATATAACGACACGCCCCTACGGACGTTCCTGTTGGCGCTGGTGCTCGCCATTTTCGCGGAAGGGACGTTAGCGGCGGGCGAACACAACATCACGATTACGATTAACGACTCGACACCAAGCGGCACACTTGCTACAAGCTCCACAATCCCCGGCGGCACGGCGGTTTGGGATCAAGCCTCAAAAACTCTGACGCTGATGAACTTTGCTTTGGATACATCCACCGGCAACGGCATTGAAATCATCGGTCTCTCCTCCGTCAGGATCGTATGCGTCGGCACGGTGACTGTCAAGAGCGGAGGCGTGGACGCCATTTACAGCGACGGTTCGCTCATTATCTCCGGCCACGGGTCATTAAACGCGACCGGCTACAACAGCCACGGCATCAACAGTAACGGCGTCGTTACAATCACCGGCAACGCCATTGTCAGAGCGTCGGGTGTGACTGCGATACGCGGAACCTCAGACTTTCGACAAAGCATTGTATTTGAAAACTACACAGGCACAGTCTACGGCGGCGTGACGCTGTTGGCTGATTTGACGGTTGATTACGTCGAAACGCTCACTATACCGACCGGCGCGTCGCTGACAATACCGAGCGGCAAGACGCTGTGGAACAAGGGCACGCTCACCAACGACGGCACGCTCACCGACAACGGCACGTTCATAAACACCAACACCTACAACGGCGCGTCCACCGTAGCGGAGCTCTACGACCTGTACATAGACGCCGGCACGCTCTACCCCGCCTTCGCGCCCTACATGTGGCACTACACAGCCTCGGTCACCTATGCCACGAGTTACATAATTATCACGGCTATACCCGACAACGACGCGACGCTTACGGGTGACTACGGCTTGCAGTATCTATACGCAGGCTCTAACCCGTTCAGGGTCACCGTAACCTCAAAAGACGGCAAAAAGACGGAGGACTACACCGTCACCATAACGCGTGAGCGCGACTACGACTATGACTATGACTATGACGACTACGGCGGCGGCTGTAACGGCGGCTTCGGCGCGGCGTCGCTGGTCTTGGCGCTGGCGCTGGCGGCGCTCAGGCGCAGAAAATAACGAAATATCCTACGCTGTTGCTCTCGGCGTCACGGACAAGTGGACACGCAATTTCGAAGAGCTGTCCGTCCCGCCGCTCGGCTGGTACAGGTCGGACACTCGCGAC
>BNVG01000144.1 GCA_025997935.1 Synergistales bacterium
CTATACACATCGGACTGCGTGGCGTCTCCGTCCTCGAACTCCCAGTAATGCCCCTCGCCTATGGAGTGGCGCAAAATAGCCTTGCGCCCGAGCGCGTTAGCGCAGGCTATCGTAAACACAAAATCCAAAGAGCGACGGTATATCCAAAGCCCCTCCCCGGAGCGCGTGGTTATAAACTCGGCGTCGGTGTCGTCCTCGACCGTCCACTCGAGCGGGCGCACGTAGTTGTTGACCCGCCAGGCTACGACTCCGTCCAAGGGGACGCCGAGCTCCGCGGCCGCGACTCTGCCCGATGTCGGAGACTCCCCGGTCACGTATCTTCCGTCTTTGAATTTTATAGTAAAAGCCATTATAACGCTTCAACCCCTTGGAAATACTGTATTATTTCGTAAGTCTTTTTATTTTGAGTACAAAATCTAACTTCCTCGGACTCGTTCATGTTATCACATTTTGCTGTGTTCATCATCAAAAAAAGCCAAGGAGCCGCACCCCTTGGCCGCCGCTGTCTTTCGGTAAGTTCACGCGGACAACCCCGCGCTACGTAAAAATCAGCGTGGCGTAAAAGCTCGGCCTTAAACTCCGCGTTAATCATGGTTGCTCTCGCCATACGCGCCGTCGGCCTGAGTTGCCGCCCATGCGTCAACGGCGCTCGCAAGCCAGCGCGTTGCCCTGCCGAATTTCTTACCCTGTGGGAATGTCCCGGCCTTTTGCCAGTTATAAATCGACGCCCGACAAAAGCCCGCTTAGAGCTTCGTTGAAATGGTGTTACATAGTGCGAATATTGCCGCCTTGCGCGGTGTTCTATTCGTTCATCCTCTCCCTCCGACCAAATCCGCGAGTATTTCTAAAGCCTCTTCGCTACTGCTACGCTTGAGAATGCTCATAACCATCTTCAACAACGCCTTGAACTGGTAATCCGTCATAACGTCCTCACTCCTCGCCGTCGCGGTAGACATGACATCACCCCCTCCTTAAACATACCTAAGAACAATCTGCGCGATAATCGAAATAACCACAGCGCTCAGAATACCCCATAACAACGATTCCAATCTGTCAACTCGTGTGTTTACCTTGTCAAAACGCTCATCGACTTTATCAAAGCGCGCCTCCATTCTGTCAAGCGTTCTTTCAATCCCTGATAAAGCTGAATCAATTCGCCTCATCTCTGAATTAAAAACCCTCTCAGGAATTAGGTTATCTGTGAATACTCCCCGCTCCCGCTCAGTAGCCGCGCCGCGTTCCGCTGTCGGTGTTGTTGGCATAGCTTCACCCCCTTGGCCGTATTTTATCATATAACACTATCAATCCATGTTTAAGCCGTCTAACCAGTCCGCCCAAGCCTGACACATCGCCCGGCGTTCGTCCAATCGCTCCGCGTGATTGTAGGCCGCCCGCGTTTTGTTGCCCTCGCAACGAACCGCTTTTTCAAGCGTAAAACGCATAGACAGTTACAAGTGCTATAATCACTATAAGCCAAAAACAATTAAAGAGCAAACTGAACGGACGGGTACTTGACTGTTGGGAAGGATCGTGTAAAGGATGAAATCATACCGTAAAGAACTGCATTTCCACACCAAGACAAGGCGCGCGTATATCAACATAACGACGCAAGTTGAGGTTGCGCTCGCGGAGAGCGGCGTCAGAGAGGGATTATGCCTTGTCAACGCGCTTAACATCACGGCGAGCGTGTTTATCAACGACAACGAGAGCGGCCTACATCGTGATTTCGAACGCTGGCTCGAAAAGCTCGCGCCGGAGAAACCTTATGACCAATATAACCACAACGGCAGCGAGGACAACGCAGACGCGCACCTGAAACGCACCGTCATGGGACGCGAGACCGTTGTCGCTATCACGAACGGCAAGTTAGACTTCGGAACATGGGAACAAATCTTCTACGGCGAGTTTGACGGAATGCGCGACAAGCGCGTGCTCGTGAAAATCATCGGGGAATAAGTTTATGACTATCTCAAATTCAGCGCCAACGCCTAAAACACTGAAAGGCAAGTCGGCGACAGCCAACACTGTCGTCGCTGAACACAATACGGCGCGGGCGGTCGGCAGCGGCAGCTTGGAGGTTTTTGCGACGCCGATGATGGTTGCCCTGATGGAGCAAGCCGCCTGTGAGGCTTTATCCGAAACGCTTGACGAAGGACAAACTTCAGTCGGAACGAGCATATCCATAGTACACACCGCCGCAAGCCCTAAAGCCGCAAAAGTCACCGCAACCGCTACGATTACCTCAGTAAACGGACGAGCGATTGATTTTGAAGTATGCGCGTATGACGACGCGGGCGAAATCGGACGCGGAACACATACAAGGGCGCTTGTGGACGGCGAGCGATTTATGACGAGGGCGCAAACACGAAACGAATAACTTTATTTTCAGATTCGGTAACGAGCCATCAGATATTCATCCATGTATGTCCCGTTGCGTATCGCGGCGAATTTTTTTGTCCCCTCGACGACGAAGCACATGCTTAGGTAAAGTTTGACGGCGGGCTCGTTGTCGAATCCTCAATTTTTATCGCTCTGGTAATCATGGCGCGCCTCATTTCCCAGTCTATTCTCTCATTGATTTTTACTAACAATATAGTTACAACGCTCAAATTTTAGCTACAATTCGGAGGTCTTTCAAGTCCTTTTTTGTGGGATTTAGCATGGTTTATGTCGTTTTATAGTTACATTTTCCGGGAAGAGAGATTAATATGTTACTTGAATAAAAACAAGTTCAAAAAGGAGAATTTAACATGAACAATCTTTTTAATGAAATCGTCAACGAAATAAAACGTTTCCTGTCTAAAGACCCATGCAACAGAATGGACACGGGTGAAGCTGATGGGAAAGGACATTCGCCATTTGACGCGGCGGAACGTATATGGGACGAACCGCTAATAGGCGCGGCTCGCGGAGACGACTCCATATTTGAGACTTTTCACGAGTTTGTGGACGCCGCGCACTGGTTGCCGCATGAAGCCCTCGCCTCTGGAGGATTTGCCGCAAAGCCCGACGAAGTCTCAGTCATATCTTGGGTGTTACCTCAGACCAAAGCCACGAAGGACGACAACACTAAAGAGACGACCACCCCATCTGAACGCTGGGCGAGAGCGCGGTTTTTCGGCGAGGAGGCCAACACAAAACTTAGGCTTCATATAGCGGAGTTTTTGAACAAGAACGGAGTTGATACCGTGTCTCCGGTTGACCTGAAAGACTGGAAGCGGGTTGAATCCGGGCGCTTCGTCATCTTCTCCAACTGGTCGGAGCGTCATATAGCCCACGCCTGCGGGCTTGGAACGTTTGCTCTCTGCGACGGGCTGATTACGCCCGTGGGCAAGGCGGCGCGGTTCGGCTCAGTGGTCTTGCGCGCGCGGCTCTCACCTACGTCAAGGCCATACGCACGATATGACGAATACTGTATCTATAAGACCAAAAAACTCTGCGGCGTCTGCATAAAACGTTGCCCGGCCGGAGCCATCTCGGAAAACGGACACGACAAGCGTAAATGCGCCGCGTATCTGAATGATATGGCCAAAGTTTACACAAAAGAACACTTCGGCTTCGCCACCCCTGCCTGTGGGTTTTGTCAGACGGGCGTCCCTTGCGCTTCAGGCATCCCCGGCTCTAAATAGCATATCTACCCTGACGCGGGAATTACGAAGTATATATGGAAATCGACAGCACAGGTTTGTTGTTTGCGTCCCTGCACAACCAACATCTTCTGACAAAAGCGCCATGCCTCACCGTTGTGTCAGAACTGTGCGGGTTGCAGGCTCAGTTTGCCAACAACCCTAAGTACGCCCTGCGTATTCGGGGAAGCGACTTCAATGAAACCATGTGGGGAGAAGGACTCGTTAAAATCTGGTCGTTCCGCAAAACTCTTCACGCCGTTTTGCAAAGTGAAATAGGGCTTTTCCTCTCGGCAAGAGGCGTCCCGGACGACTGGCGCGACGGGTGGAATATGGAAAGTAACCGCATGGCATATTGGTCGGAGTTTTTGTTGGATATGATAGCGGGGGGCGTCTATGGGCGCGAGGCTTTGAAAGCTAAATGCAGAGAAAAAGGCATGGTTCGCGAGGAAGAGCAAAACGTATTTCACGGTTGGGGCGGCCTTATCTATGAGATGAACCGGCGAGGAATGATAGCCTACGCCCCCGGAACGGCCAAGAATTTTGTGCTATGCCGGGATGTGAAGCGGATGGAACAAGACGAGGCCCGCGCTGTTTTACTGCGACGCTATTTCAAGAGTTTCGGCCCCGCAACGATGGAGGATTGCGCCT
>BNVG01000145.1 GCA_025997935.1 Synergistales bacterium
GGGCCGCAGAATACTGACCGTCATCTACGCCATGTTGAAATCAGGCATGGAATATAATGAAGAGCATTTTGAGCGTGTGCGTGAAAACAATAAGCATAAACGTCTGAACCGGATGATTCATGAACTGAACGAGGTTGGATTCAAAGTGGAACCAAAGAAACCAGTGTAGCAATAGAGATATTCAGGTTCTTTTAATTACTTCGTCAGCCTCTTTTTCAAGAGGTATGTTGTTCTATTGTGTCTGTGATATTATATTTTTTCGTAGGAAAATTACGGAAACAAACAGTGTCTGCTAAGACATCCAAGCGCCGCGTGGAATTAGCCATAGAGATGAAAACCATTGTAGACGAACTTGTGATAACGGCGGACAGAGCCGAGGCGTCCGGCTTAGTGAGCGAAGCTGACAAGCGTATAGTGCTGGAGCATATGGAGCGGTTGTACAGAGAGCTGTTTGCTCAATACACTGAGTTTAAGGAGGGGGATGTGATGTTGCAGGATAGAATTTTGACCTATTCGGAAGAAGCGGAATTAAAAGGTAAAGCTGAAGGTAAAGCCGAAGGTAAAGCTGAAGGCAAAGCCGAAAAGGCTTTTGATGTGGCTCGGAAAATGCTGGCGCGCGGCATGACGTTGCTGGAAGTCGCCGAGATTGCTGAATTGCCGATAGATAAGCTCCAAACATTAGTTCCCAGGTAGTAAACAAGACGGCTAAACAGCCTATCATTGCAAAACAGCAAAAAGGGAAGCCACGAACTCGCGGGAGGCTTCCCTTTTTGTGTATTCTTGTTAAGCGAAGGCGGTTCGCCCTACGGGGTCTTGAATGACACCTTGGCCTTGTCGGCCGCCTTCAGCTCCTCCATCAAAGTCGACCGCAGTTTTTCCGTCTGGGCTTTCAGCACCTTGGCGTTGGCGACGGTTTTATCGGTGGGCCCGAATGATGCGATATTCCTAGAACCCGGGAATGGTTGAGCTGGGGCTCTCTCGATCTTCAGTTCGCCGAAACCAGCCTGTTGGAAAGCGAACGGAGAATCTTTACTATATATCCTAGTGAAAGCATCAGTCTTATTGCTTAAAGATCGGCCAGAAATAGGGGATCTTGGTTTCGGAAAATTCTGACAATTCTGCGGCCGAAGAAACAGTCCCTTTCTCTTTATTCCAAATTTTGAAGCTGTTCACCGAGTCCGGACGGGTGCGGCTATGATAATAATCATCGGTCAGGATTTCGTTGGTTAACGAATTAATATCTATCCCCTGATTCGCATCTTCAATCCCCTGGGCGCACCGCAACATATAGATCAGGCCGTACAGGATGCCCTGATCGCGGGCGGAATTGAAAACTTTGCAAACATACATATAGTCCGGCGCTTGAAACGTCCTGTACGCCATGGAGTGTTCGGCCAGGTCGTCGTTCTCCTTCTGGACCTCGATCGTGAACTGGCCCTTGGCGTCGGTGTAGGATTTGAAGGTGCGGCCGTCGGCGGGGAATTTGAACTTGGCGACCGGGTACTTGTCCAGATCGACGTCGGTGTAGGCGAGGAAAATCGTGTCGTTGTCGACGGGGTACATCTCGTCCATCCGCGCGTCGTTGTAGGCGCCCAAGGCCAGCAGCATCGCGTAATCGCAGGCCAGCCTCGCGTTCTTGTCGTCGTTGTTGGCCCGGGACAGCTGCATCAGCTTGTACGCGGCGTTCAGGGTCGATTTGGAGGCGGAGGTCTGGTCCTGCGGCTCGGTCAGCAGGCGGACCAGGGTTTGCAGGCCCGGCTGCTGGAACTGGTACCCGGCCAGAGCGGCTTTCAGCTCCGGCATGACGGTCAGCTTGGCCAGGCGCTTTTCCTCGGCCGCCTTGGCTTCGTCGGCCTTTTGCTGGGCAATCTCCGCCTCGCTCGGCCCGAACGGCCACATGGCGTGCGCCGCGCCGGCGCGATACGTCACCCCGGCGGCGGCGAGCAGAACCGCCGCGGCGAAAAACAGCGCCCGCGAAAATAAGGTTTTCTTCATCAAAAAGCGCTTCCTTTCCTTCTTTTCCTGTAAAAAATGACGGAAAAAAACAATCGGGAGCCTCGGAATGCTCTCGTAAAAATATTGTAAAATTTTATACCACAAGAAAGCGCTTTTGTCTATATCGCGCGCGTATTTACTTGAACGCGAAAACAAAAAAATCGCCAAGAGAGATTCGGCCTCTCTTGATAAGCCGCACCTTATTATGTTATAGTGCTTTTGCCGTTTCTTTTTTGTTTTTATCCGTTCTCAGATTGTCTAAAAAAGATTGTCTAAAAAAAGGAGTCATCCAATGGGCGAATGGAAAAGTTTTTTCTATCGTCACGCCGATGAAATAAGAACGGAAGCCGCGTCAAAGGGGCTTCATCTTCCTTGGGCCGACGATACGGAGTCCCTTCATGGAGAAGTGCGGCTTGGCTCGAAGGTAGCGCCTACGAGATTTGCCGTGCTGCCGGTGGAGGGCAGGGACGCCAACAAAGACGGAACGCCGAGCGAGCGGACTTTTCGCCGCTATCGCAGATACGCCGCCGGCGGTAGCGGTCTCATACACTTCGAGGCCGTGGCGTTCTCCCCAGAGGGGCGCGCCAGCGACCACCAACTGATGCTCAACCAGCACACAGCTCCGGAGATAAAAAGACTGCTCGACGAGACGAAAACGCAAGCCCAAAAAATCATGGGGCACATCCCCCTTTGTTACATTCAGCTTCAGGAAAGCGGACGCTATACGCACGCGTCCGGCGCGACGCCGCGCCTCGTCGCGCGCGTCCCCGAGTTCGACGAGCGCGCGCATATACAGCCGGACGCCCCCCTGCTATCAGATGAAGAGTTGGAGAAAATCTGCGTTCAGTTTATAGACGCCGCCGAGCTTGCGTACAAACTTGGCTTCGACGGCGTCGACGTGAAGGCGTGTCATCGTTACCTGACGTCGGAGTTGTTGGCCGCGCGCTCCCGAAGTGGGCAATGGGGCGGCTCGTACGAAAACAGGGTTCGTATGGTTCTGAGCATGTTGGACGGGGTCAGAGACAGAGTTTCGAACCCGGAGTTTCAGCTTGTCTCTCGGTTCAACCTGTACGACGCCATCGAATGGCCGTACGGGTGGGGGGTGAAGGAGACGAAGAGCGGATTTGCCGCGCCGGATATGAGCGAGCCTCTGAGGCTTTTGGAGCAGATGAGGGAAAGGGGCGTGGTGTACGTCTCCGCCACCTGCGGAACCCCCTACGGCAGGGCTTGGATAAACCGCCCGTTCGACCGCAAAATGCCCAACTCGCCCGAACCTCCCGAACATCCATTGGAGGGGGTCTGCCGCGGAATAGCGCTGACCGCCGAGGCTCAGAGAGCTACGCCTGAAATAGCCATGTCGGGCTTCGGCTACTCGTGGCTGAGGGAGTTCATCCCTAACGTAACCGCCGGCGTCATCAAGGAAGGGGGCGCGACGTTCGTGGGCTTGGGACGCGAAATGCTGGCCTACCCGGATATGCCTCGCGACATCCTGCAAGGGAAATTTGACCGGACGAAAGTATGCGTGACATGCAGTTATTGCAGCGAGGTTATGGCGCGCGGCGGAATCGTCGGGTGCTTTATACGGGACAGAGAGGAATACGGAAAGGTCTTCAACGCCTACAAAGTCGGAACAATCATCAGATAAGAAAACATTTTTTTATTTCAAACCTTAGTTTTTAACTATTCTAACTTTAGGCCTTTTATTTCCAAATCTGAGAGGAGTGTTTTGTGTGAAAAAGTTTGGATTTTTGGCGGTGTTGGTTGCGGTGTTGTGTATTTTTGGATCTGAGCGCGTGTTTGCGGCTGAGGGCTTGGTCGACTCGGCGAAGTACAAGAAAGCGCCCCCCTACGTAGTCGGACTTAGCAACGTCTCGCCGGCCAACGCTTTTAAGGTGGCTATGGTGGAGGAGTTCAAGGCGGCCTGCGAAGATCGCAAGGACTTGATCAAGGAGTATTACATCACAGACGCGGGTGGGCAAATAGCGAAGCAGATAGCTGACATCGAAGACCTCATAGCGAAGAAGGTCGATATCCTTCTGATCACCGCGGCCTCCCCGACCGCCATCTCGCCTGTGGCCGAAAAAGCGGTCGAGGCGGGTATCGTAGTGGTTACGTTCGACAACCTCGTCCAGTTCATGAATCATCCGGTTCAGACGTTTATGCTTATTGTTTTCACGCACACGCTCAAAATGCTCTTCATTATATTCCATGCCTGATTTCAACATGGCGTAGATGACGGTCAGTATTCTGCGGCCC
>BNVG01000146.1 GCA_025997935.1 Synergistales bacterium
TCTTCGTCAACCGTGGCAGCGTAGGCGGCGTCACAAGCGACGCGGCGGCCTCGCGTAGTTTGGTCATGGGGCCGGTCAGTCTTGAGGGTCTAACCATAGAGGCGGCCTACGCGCTTTTGGATACGTCACTGTTAGCGGCGTCAATTACCGACTTGGCTCTTGCTTGGACTATTAATATGAACCCGACCACAGGCGTGGAGGGGCAGCTTTCTCTGACAAACAGTTCTTCAGCTCCAACCCTAACACGCTACATAATAGTCCAGGATAGCGTAATTCCGGGCGCGGACAAATCGGCGCTTTTCGCGAGTAATCAAATAATTGTAGACCCGACTCAAGCAGCTATTTCTAACATTATTCAGGCTAAGGACAACATGGTGGTTCGTATCGACGCCGTGGGCAACAGAGCGGATAATGGAAATAGCGTGACAGGCTCAAGAACCGCTACGCTTTGGAAAGGCGCTGACGCGGGTACGATCGCGCAAAATGTCACAAGCCTCAACGCGGCCACGGGATCTTTGTTGGGTTCCAACTTCTACACCGGCACATTCGACGCGACCAACTTGGACGTAGGCGACTCTTGGATACTTTACACAAACGCGCAGGGCATAGCTAACAGCGATAGCGTGACGATAGACCTATACGACGGAAAGTATACCGCGACAGGCGCGGCTGGCGGGAACAACGGCGGTGTGTCAACGAATATAACATACTATTTCAATGACAACGTCTTGAACAACAGCGCTATCGGCATAAACCAGATGATACGCTCAAGTGCGTCGGGGTTTGAGACGCTTACGCACAATATAGGCTTCGGCGCAACCTTGACGGATACCGTCATACAATACGGTGAGCGTAAAGACGCGGGCAACGCTACGGAATGGGCGCTCGGAAGCGGCGTAAACGCTTGGTATGGACAGGCTTACTACGGCGGAGATACGACGTACTTCTTCGCCAACCCGCTCGCGAACGCCACTAACGTCGTGACGAACGCGAAAGTCGCCAAACAAAACGAAATAAACGCGACGCTGATGTTCAGGTATCTGGGCGGCAATCAGTTTGAAGTACAGATGAAAGGGTACGATAGATACGGCGCCGCGTTAAGTGGCACGAATACCGTCAACGCTTCAACGCAGACGGCGCTCATATATGATATGAACACTAAATTTGGTATAGACTTCACGACCCTTGCCATAGACACAGGAAACCTTACGGTAAACGACAAATTTGTCATAAACGTAGCGGCGGCGGCGATGTTTGACGGATCCCCAAATAGTAATCCGGCGACAGCGGCTGGCTTCGTATCAGGCGATAACATCGCCATAAAGGGCGACCCGCTGAGTCAGAATAGTACAGGCTCTTGGGGGACGACGGCGCAATATCGCTTTAATGACGGCGGTTCCAGTAAATCCTTGGATCTGTTGGGTTTCATCATCGACCCACTTCTGGGCGCCGACAACAACGACGGCGTCGGCTGGTACAGCGGACAGCTTGAGCTGAGAGACGATACAACCAGCACGGGCGCTCAGTTCGCCGCTAATTCGGGCGTCGGAGAAGTGGGCTTCCGGGGCACAAGCGGCACGGACCCTAATTTGGCTTACTGGGTGAGAGTCGAGGTTATCGACGGACAGGCTCGCTCTTTGAGTAAATCCAATGTGACGAGCGTGTATATGCAAAAGCTCGAAAACAGAAGCGACCTGAGCCTTGGCGATTTTATCAAAAAGATACATTATTCAAACTATCTATACGACAAAGAGGTGCCGTTAGACGGAAAACAGAAAGTCGGCGCCACTTACACGGTCTACAACCCATACAACGCCGAGGTTATATTTGACGTAATGGAGGTCTCCAACCACTTCCTGAAGCTCCGCGCGCAGGCGCACATCGTGGACTTGGACGGGGTGTACAGGTACGCGGAGGACGAGGAGATATACCTCAACGACGGCGAAAACGCCAACAACACGGTGCTCAGACTCTTCGCGGGCAACGGCTTTGATGGTCTCCTATTTGACGAGTTCACCTTGGGCGACTACTCGAACTGGACAGTCGGGGACCGCTTCACTCTCTCCCTGACCGCGAGCGGCGAGGAGAGCCCGGATATAAACGAGATAACCCTGCAATCCGACCAAAGGGGCACGAACAACCCCCACTCATGGCGCTTTAGGGACGGGGTATTAGAGAACACGAAGACGGACTTGCACATGTATCAACTTGTCCACAACCTCTTTAAGCCGGACAGCGACCACTTCAGCTCTGACCAGGTAATGGACGGGACTGTGACGATAGGCATAGGCAGCTCCATCGTCAAGCCGCTGAAGATAGACCCGGATACGGGCAGCGCTATCCCATACGATCCTCTGACCGACTGGAAAACGGGCTTCCCAACGAGCGCCTCCGTCATCTTCCAGACGCTCTTGAAGCGCGGCATAGACGCCGGCATAGCGCACTACTACAGCAAGGCCGAGGACATAGCGCAGTTCTGGGACGGCAACGGCAAATTCATAATGGACTCGGGCTCGCAGATTATGACCGTGGTCAGAGGGAATGACGAGTTCAACATAGCTATAGGTTCGCGCCTTGAGATGGGGTATCTGGCCCGTATGATCTCGGAGCAGATTTATGACAAGCTCCTATCCGACAACCCGGTTAGAGAAGAAGACAAATACAGGATATTCCGGCTTGTGAACACCGTGCCGGGCAACAACCCGCTCGAATCCGTCGTGGGGACGTTCCTGTCTCACTCGGTCATACCTGGGACTGAGGACGCGATAAGATTCTTCGGAAGCGAGGACCTCATGAAAGCGTTTGCTTTTGCCACGATACAGAAAGCCGAGGACGACATGTTCTGGATAAACGTCTCAGACGCCCACACGGGGCACTTCGTGACCAGCACAAAGGTTTCGGCGGGGGGCGTGAGCTACGGCTTTATATCGCCCCAAATAAACGTCTCGCTCGACATAAGCGGGGATATAGGCTTGAAGCAAGTGCGGTACAGCGATTGGGCCGGTTCTTTCACCACTAAGCTGCAGGAAAGTTTCTCTCACTACGTCCACTTGGCCGACAACGCGTCGCATCTCCAGATAGGGGCTAATGAGGGCGAGAACATGATGCTCGTCTTGGGCGACATGTCCGCCAACGCGCTTGGCATAGATAGCTTAGAGCTGCGCGACAGAGCCTTGGCCGCCCGCGCCATAACGCAGATAGACAACGCCATAGACAAGGTCTCCACGCAGAGAGCCCGCATAGGGTCAAGCATAAACCGCCTCGACCACACCATAGAAAACCTCACCGCATCAAGCACGAACCTCGTAGCGGCTCAAAGCCGCATACGCGACACGGACTACGCCAAGGTGATGATGCAGTTCGTGAAGTATCAGATCTTAATACAGTCTGGAACGTCGATGCTCGGCCAGGCAAATCAGCTCGGATCAAATGTGCTGCAGCTACTATCTATGTAATTTATCTCTAAAGAGCGTAGCGATTTGTGTTGGTCGCTTAGTTTCTTTATCAATCTATCTTGACTACATCGTATAATATGATATTATTTTATACGTTATATTTATATAATAATATCTATTTTACGGAGGGAAAAGAAATGACGGACACACAGCTTGAAACACTCGCGACGCAGTACAAGGAAGCGCGACAGGAGGCCGACAACAAAAAGGCGATAGCCGAATCAATAGCGGACGCAATCAAGAGCGAGCTTGAGAGCAGGGGCGTCGAGCGCGTGACGGTAGGACTATTCAAGATATTCTGGGGCGCGGTCATATCTCACGTCTTTAACACGACGTTGTTCAAGGACATAGAGCGCGATGAGGGTGCGGAACGCGCCCGCCACAAAAAACAAAGACAGAGGCAAGCTCGTTCTCCTTGCCTCTGTCTTTTTATTTCCCCCTTTTTTCCCTTTAGGCGAACTCGTGGCGGCTGAAATTTGCGGATAAATCGCCCATGATTACGCCGTCACCGTGAAGCGCCGGGTTGTCTTTTCCTCAAGGTACTCGGCATACTTCTCGCGCTCTATGTCCTTGAACAACGTCGTGTTAAAGACGTGAGATATGACCGCGCCCCAGAATATCTTGAATAGTCCTACCGTCACGCGCTCGACGCCC
>BNVG01000147.1 GCA_025997935.1 Synergistales bacterium
CACTCTATCGACAAATCTCGGCATTACCATAAGATAGTTCATTGTTATCGCCCTCCCGCCGCGTACAATACCGTCTCAAATCCGCCAAAACTATACGTACGCAAATAAAATTTATACTCTTTAACCCAAGAACGCAACATTAGAGGAATAGTCCAATAATGTTCTATTGCATGATAAACGCATATCGCCAAGTCGGGCTTATCTTGAATGATAATCTTCTTGGCTCCCTCAAGGGCATCAGTCTCCGCGCCTTCTATGTCCATCTTGATTAAGGTCGGGCGGAAGAGTGCCAACGTATCGTCGAGACGTGTAACGGGTATACTCCACCCTCCCCCCTGCGCGCTCATATCGGCTTGAACTCGACTTGAGGTTGACGCATCAGTAAACGTCAAAACTTCATTCTTGGCTCCGACGGCGCAGGGGTAAATCACACCCGTACCGATTTCATCTCTTAGTTTTTCTGCTGTGCCGACAAATTTCGTCAAATTAGATGGCATAGGTTCAAACCCGGCGTATGCCTCAATATGGCCGAGCGTTTTGCAAAGAGACTCTAACGTGTCGCCGGTAAACGCTCCGCAGTCCACAAAGCGCATATTGTTTTTTCTGAAGGGAACAGTGTTGTCGAAATATTGAATTTCTTTTGATGGAGAAACAAAACCATCATTGCCATTATCTGAAAATACCGCCGATAAGTTTTGAGAATAAACGGTTTGGCTATAAATATCTTCAAACATATCAAAAACTTTTAAGACCGACTCTTTCCATTGTTTATCGGATTCCGGGGCTTGCGTCCTAACCCAAGCGAAACCGTACCCCAAATTAGCATAACCAAGCGCTTTCAACTGCTCATACAAAGCTAAACGCGGCTCTTTATCCAATATGAGCGACACAAAAACGAACGCGTCGCATCGCGTCTCGCGCGACAATGACTTATCGTCCGGCGCAAGCACCGCGACGCCATTGTTCGTCTGTCCTGTAGACGCGTTTTTATCCAAAAAAGCGACTGGCTGGATGCCATATTGTCTCAAGACATTAAGCATCTGACCTCCTACGTTGCCGGCTCCATAGAGGAATATTTTTCGATTTCTTATACTATCCAACATCTCAGCGACAGAATGGGGTTGCGCCGATAAAATCTCTTCAAGTTTTTGCTTTGGGTTTATTGTGGCCATATATTAGATTCTCACTTTCTCGTTATGGGCATCACCGCATAAGCGCGTATAACATCGTATTCATCAACTGTCGTAGTTAGAAAGCCCCTGTATCTCATCCAAAGAAAGCCCTGTCGCTTTGGATACTGTGTCTTTGTCAATGTTCATACGCAAGAGATTTATGGCCGTTTCAGATTTGCCTTCAGCTTTGCCTTCAGCTTTACCCTTCGCGTGGGCGCCCTTAATTCTCACCATCTCATCCATGGCGTACATTTCTCTCGCCTCGTACAGCATCCTTGTCCGTTCGTCGGCTGAGAGTTGTACTAATCTTGATACGGCCATTTTCATCTCGGGGGTCTTTGTGGCAAGCAATTTTATCTCCTCCTCTCTGTCCGACCTGATAAGCCTGAGCCAGTCGAGTAATTCATTTTCCTTGGGGTTGTCCGCTGCCACTTCTGGCAGCTTTTTCAGTTCAAGTGTATGCACTTCCATAATATCTGTAAAACCTACGTTATGTTCAGGGTCATAAAGCCAAAACTTATGGTGATAATAAGTGCCATCTGCGATAATATCACAATTTGTTATGACTATGGTGACGGCTTTCGTTATCTGCGAATAATCCTGTCCGGGCGCAATTCGCCTCGACAGATTGCGCCCTGTGGAGAAAGCCACGCGCTCCGCCATGAAAGGAATGTCGCGTACTTGAATCTCTACGGATATGAGCTTTTTATTCTTCAGCTGCACCCTTACGTCGAGTATTCCGAGTTTATCGTCAGGGCTGTCGCGCTCAAGATGCGGGTCGATAATCTTCAACTCCTCATACTCTTCTCCCGGTATATCGAGAGTCGCGACGAGAAAAGCGCGGATTATTTCAGTATACCTCGCGTCCCCGAAAACAAGTTTAAAGATAATGTCGCTTTTGAGCGGCAGTAAGCGAGGGGTCATTTGTCTATCTCCTTCTATAGTCCAACTTGTTGTGGAGATCTGGGAGTGTGTGGATTACCTTACCCGCCGCAGATATCCGCCCGGCGCGGCGCTGATTTGTAATTTAGCGTCGATAGTTCTATCCGCCTCAAAACCGTCCGTCTCGTTCAAAAAAGCCTGCACCGCAGTGTATGGGTTATTCCCCGGCCCCCAGGGGCGGTTTGCTGGTTTGGGTGCAAATTCCACTCCCGTGTCAAAGACCACCGCATAAGACCCGACGCTCACAAGAGGTGCGTAGAGGCGCAGTTCGCTCAAAACATGCTCGTGAGTATGATGTGAGTCTAAGCAGACCATCGTTGTTTTGCCCTGTGTCCGTTCATGAACCTTCTCCGCTATCTCTTTATCTGTTGATGAACCCTCCAGCAAGACGATGCGGGAATACAGCGGGTGATTTTCGATCTCTTTTCGATTATGCGCGCGAATATCAATGTCGATTCCAATCACGCGACGCTCCTCTCCCCCCCCCCCCTCTCTCGGCAATATCGAGCAGCACGAGCATCGACGCGTAGAACACGAGGCTTCCCCCGTGCGCTATCCCCGTCTCGACTATGACATCGGGCTTTATTCTCCAAATCAACTCCTGCATCATCACCATATCCGTTGGCAGTTGAATGATTGGGCGCCCCATCCAAGAAAAATGATAACCATATTTATACTCCGCCGAAGCCAAGAGCCACGTTCTGGAAAGCCGCGAAAACTCCTCGTCTTCGCCCATTTTGCGAATCTCTTCATCGCATTCTTGATTAAATTGTTCTATCGGGTTTATTTCCGAAGTCAAATCGAGAAACCCTCTTTCGTTTCAGATTTTTATTTGCTGTATACTTCTCGGCGATGTCCGACGTTCAAAACTAAGATAGTTACAGTTTCATCGGAGATTTCGGCAATAAGACGATAATCTCCGACTCGATATCGCCATTGCTCACTGTATTTTGCTGTTAGCCCCCTTCCATGTGCGCGAGGATCAGAACAGCCCTCCAGATTTTTACGTACCCACCCTGTAATCATCAAAGCTGTGTGTTTATCCAATTTCTTTAATTCTTTCTTCGCACCACCTGTAAAAACGACATGGTACATCATTCAATTTATCACAGTTCCCGTTCTACTTCATCAAGAGAATATACAATGGAGTTTTTGCGATACTCTTTTACCGCTTTTTCATAAGCCCTCAAGTCACTTTCGTCTTCCATCCGTTCCATTATCACATTTCTGACAAGTTCGGATACAGATATTTTTTTTGAGAGCGCGTATTTTTCAATGGACACCGCATCTTCATCGTTTATCAACAGAGAAAGAATCACGAAAAACACCTCCGTATCAAACCTTTATTATCGAGTCACCGCGTAAAGCACCGTCTCAATTTCACTTAAATCATAAATCCACAGATAGATTTTATACTCTCTCACCCAAGAACACAAGGCAGTTGAATGACGGGGCGTCCCATCCATGAAAAATGGTAGGCGTACTTATTCACACGCCCCAAACCACAACGCTCCGCCCGTCTACTTCTTCCGCGCGCGTAGCTTGTTCAATTCTTCAACGGAAAGGCCGGTAAATTTAGAGACAATATCGACAGACATAGCGTCAGCGAACATAGAGCGCGCTACTTCAAGCGCCTTTTCGTGTTGGCCTTCAGCTTTGCCTTTCATTATCCCTCTGGCTTCGGCGCCCTCAATCCTCGCCATTTCGTCCACGAGGTAGAGCTCTCTGGCCTCGTACCGCATACGCGTCAGCTCATCGGCTGAAAGCTGTTTCAGTCTTCCCACCGCCATTTTCATTTCAGGAGTTTTCGTTGCAAGCATCTCTATCTCGTCCTCTCTGTCAGATCTGATAAGTCGGAGCCAATCAATTAGTTCGTTTTCTCTATCATCGTCCGACTTGTTTTCCGGCAGTTTCTTCATTTCGAGGGTATGTATTTCCATGATATCCGTCAGGCCTACCCGTTTTTCGGGGTCGTACAGC
>BNVG01000148.1 GCA_025997935.1 Synergistales bacterium
GAATATCGGGCCTGTTCCCTCGGGGCCAAAAAGGGGCTTCAAAAAGACGAGGGCCAAGAGAGCCAATGACAGGAGCGGCATAACAAAACCCGCTGCCTTTGGGTTGCGTCCCGCCGCGCCGAGGCTGAAACCGTTCCACAAAAACGCTATGCCAAGACCCGCGCCGACCACAAGGCCGCCGACGCCGTAAAGCGCGTTCCAGTCCCCTCCGGCCACGCGAAGATACGCTCTCCAGGGGCAGCCCAAAAACACAAGCGCGCCAAACATGGCGAAAACGCCCAGGAAAAAACGCACTAAGCGCGAAGAACCGCCGCGCGGCGCGTATTCACGAAAGAAAAACGACGAAATAAAAGCGCCCAAAACAAGAGCCGGAATTTCAGGGCGCAGATACTGAACTATCCCGGCGCGGTGAAGCCCGAGCGCGCCCGCTATGTCACGCGTGAAACAAGCGACGCAAACCCCCATATTGCCGGGGTTTCCGAGGTAAACCAATAAAGCCGCAATAGCGCCGAGTATCCCGCCGGCCATAAGCGGCCCATGACGGGAAGTTAAAATCTTATCCATTTCCCAAATCCTCCATTTTCAAAGTTGCCGTTTGACAATAGGAAGAGCGTATCGGCGAAGCGCCGCGCTTTCCTCGTTCGCTAAAATTTCCCTTAACGCAAACCCGTGCATTTAGAAAAATTCGTCACGTTCTGCCCCGCATGGCACTCCGCCTCCTTTTGGAAAATAGATTTTACAGAAATTTAATAAAAATCCCCTGTCTTTTTCTTCTGGAACAAAAAGCCCGTCACGGTCAAAAGCGCCGTCTCGCCGTCTTCGATGCGCGTATCCTTATCCGCGCGCATGATACGGGCCGGGGTGCAAGTTCCGTCGGAGTAAAAGTAAATTATCTCGGGCTCCAAGCGCCAATCTTCACCGTCCAAACGCTCTCGCGTCTCGACCGGTTGCCAGGATAGTGAGTGTTTGTTGGGGAAGAACGGGTCTTGTATTTTTGTGAGTTCCTCTACCACGATACGCCCACGGTTGTCGAGAAGCCCCGAGCCCTGCGTGTCCATCCTCACGCGCACGTTAAAACCACTGAGCGCCATCTCCGAAAGTTCCGCGAACACGCGCTGTACGGAGTGGAACGTCGTCTCAAAAGAAAACATACCCTTGGGCAACACCATAGCGGCGGTCATGGCCATTATCGCCACGACGATCATGAGCTCGATCATGGTAAAGCCCGGCTTGGCCGTACGCGGCCATGCGCCTGGCTTGGAGCTATGACGGATCGCTGTTCGTGACGTCCGCATTCTTCCCTTCGCCGCCCTCTTCGCCGTCTGGGCCGGTGGAGATGATGTCAAAAGCGGATTTTTCGCCGGGGCAGCGATAGATATATGGATACCCCCAGGGGTCGTCGGGTATGCTCTTCATGTATGGTTCGTTTGGATATTTTTTCGGGATAGGCGCGGCGGTGGGTTTTTTGACGAGGGCGTCAAGCCCCTGCTGCGTTGTGGGATAGTTCCCGTTGTGTAGCCTGTACATCTCGATTGACGAGGCTATCGACTCTATCTGAGTTCGCGCCGTCGTACGCCGCGCCTCCTCGGCTCTGCTGACGACGTTCGGCACGACAATAGCCGCTAAAAGGCCGACTATGACCACGACGACCATGATCTCAATGAGCGTGAATCCAGCGCGTCTCTTCAATGTCCTGCTCAAAATTTTACGTTTTTCCATAGCGCTATCCCTCCATAAATATCATATATAGATAATATAAACATATTAAAACTCGCGCATCCGCTATTTCACCATACCCGACAGGTTGAATATAGGCATTAGTATGGCCACGACGATAAACCCGACCGATAGCCCCAAAGTAAGCACCATCACCGGCTCTAAGAGGGTCGCTATCCTCTCCATCTGCCCCTGCGCTATCTCCCAGCTGTTCTGGCCTACGTTCGTGAGGGCTTCCGCCAAATCTCCCCCCATTTCCCCGAC
Organism: Synergistales bacterium; assembly: GCA_025997935.1. Lineage (GTDB taxonomy): Bacteria > Synergistota > Synergistia > Synergistales > Aminobacteriaceae > BNVG01. Next base: position 1,981 of record BNVG01000148.1, read on the forward strand.
TCTGACGACGTAGACAACTTCCTCGGTAAAGCCGCCTTTCTCTAACGCTTTATCGAAGCGATGTCCGGCCTTGACCATATCCGCTATGTCGAGCCAGCGCTTTGGGTTCGTATCCATAGAAGACGCCATACGCAAGCCCTGGACAAGAGGGATGCCGGATCTCAATAGCGTAGAAAGGTGCGTCATCACAAGAGAAATGGTAAGCCGTTCTCTCAGGCCGCCCATAAACGGAACATTGAACTTTTTCCCCCGCCGTTTCATGATAAACCATACGATAAACAATATTATCAGGACGAGCAAACCGAAGGTGTTCACGGCGTCGGCCATAAACATCAGTATTCGCGTGGGCATGGGCAAAACCTGTTCCATATCTTCAAAAAGCGTGGCGATTTTCGGGACGACGTAGCTCAAGAGGAAGCCGACGACCCCGACGCCGACGGCCACCATGACCACGGGGTACGTCATTGCGCCCCGTATCTTACGCCTCAATATATCCTCCATCTTGAACTGCTCGGCGGCCTGATCCAAAACCGCCGTAAGCGTCCCGCTCTGCTCGCCTGACTCCACGACGCGCCATAACGTCTCGCGGAACGCTCCGCTGTCGGCCAGAGCCGTGTGGAACTTTTTCCCGCCCTCGACCGAAGAGAGGACGGAGCCGAACGCCGCGGCGACCCGCTTGTCGCGGCTCTGCTTGCCCAATATCTTCAGCGCGTCGGCCAAGGGGAGGCCGGAGCGCAGATATGACGCCAAACTCCGGCAAAACATTATATGCGCGTCCAAAGGCATCAGCGTTACGCGCAGCTTCGCGGACTTCGCCTCGGTCTGGGCTATGTCCACGACAACAACGCCGCGCTCCGTCAGGCGCTCGACGGCCTGAACGGATGACGACGCCTCAATGGCCCCCTTTGTCTGTTTGCCCTTCGCGTCATAGCCGGAATAATTGAAATGAGGCAAAAAATCACTCCTTAGTCAATCCTTTTTGCTGTATTATTTTCATTATAGCATTTTGAATACAATCCCAAATAAAATGCGAGGTTTTTCCTATAATGATAGAAAAGATAAAACAAAAAATGAAATCCATTCCCGGCATGGACGTTCTTCTCGAACAAGAATGGACAAAGCCTCACCAAACGGAACTTGGGCGCGACACGGTCAAACGCGTTCTTAACGACGGGCTTACGAAACTTCGCCGCCTTATTTTGAGCGGAGAGGACGTCGAAGTCTCTCTTGATTCGCTGAGGCTCACGCTGGAGGATACTCTAAAAGATCAAGGCAAACCGCGCCTCCGACCGATACTGAACGCCACGGGCGTTGTCGTCCACACAAACTTAGGGAGATCGCTACTAGCCAAGCGGGCCGTCAGCGCCGCTATCGACGTAGCCTCGGGATACAGCAATTTAGAATACAACCTAAAGGAGGGAAAGCGCGGACACCGCAACGAGCATATCGAGCCCTCTCTTTGCGCGCTCACCGGAGCGGAGGCCGCGCTTGTAGTCAACAACAACGCCGGAGCCGTGCTTCTGTGTCTGTCGGCGTTGTCGCGTGGGAGCGAGGTGGTCGTGTCGAGGGGCGAGCTTGTCGAGATAGGCGGCTCTTTCCGCATCCCGGACATCATGGAGTTCAGCGGCGCTAAACTAATCGAGGTCGGCACAACCAACCGCACCCACTTAAACGACTACGCGCGCGCCATAACCGAGAATACGTCAATGTTGCTCAAGGTCCATCCGTCCAATTTTCGCATAACGGGTTTCACGACAGCGCCCGCGAGGGCGGACTTGGCGGCCTTGGCTCACGAGCGCGGGCTTATATTTATGGAAGACGCCGGAAGCGGACTACTGACCGAAGGCTCCGAGCTTGGCCTGAACGACGAGGCGAGCGTAATGGAGACTTTGAAAGACGGCGTTGATATAATCACGTTTTCGGGGGATAAAATGCTGGGCGGGCCGCAAATCGGAGTCATCGTCGGAAAGAGGGCTATAGTCGACAGATTGCGGGGGCACCCAGTTCTGCGCGCGCTACGCGTCGACAAAATGACGCTGGCGGCTTTCGAGGCCACAATCCGCTTATATATGAAAAAAAGTTACGATGAAATTCCCACGC
>BNVG01000149.1 GCA_025997935.1 Synergistales bacterium
ATTAAGTCGAATATTTGAGCCGTATCGCGTTCTTGTTTTTTGCCTGATGTTTTTGCCACTTCGCGATTGTCCTCCTGTTTCACATAGCCGTTTCACTCAGCCATGCCGCTATTCTATAGCAAAAAGCGAAATGCCTCAACTTAGATTGGTGTTTGTCGCGGTTTATGGAACGGCCCTGGCCGACAGCGCCCTTAGTTTTATCTCAAGCGCCTGTTGCGAAACCTTGTATCGTTTGGCAAGTTCGGCAACGGAAAACCCTCCGCGCCTCAAATCCGAGCGAAGCAACGCCTCCGGCAATAATAACTCCGACGCGAAAATATCGGCCTGACGCTCTAAGCCGATGTCGCCCTGAATAAGCATATCATCGGCCAGCATGAACGACGGGCGGTGATTGAGCGTAAAATGTCCGAGTTCGTGAGCGATAGAAAAACGAAACCGCCCCGGCTTCAGGTTCAGGTTCACCAATATACGCCCTCCGGCGTCCGTGCGCGAAAACACAGCCCCGAAAGACGCGCAGGGCATTGTATAGACCTCTATGCCGAGGTGTTTGCATATCACGCCCAGATTTACGGGCGGGCAAGCACCCATCAGGCTCTTCGTATCCGACAAGAGCGCGGAGGCCGCCGTTTTGGCTTCTTTTTCTTTATGCGTCATTTTATTCCTGCGACATCTTTCTTTGTGAAAACTAAAAATTCCCGTCCAGTTTCCGCGCCTTTATGGCGTCCGCCGCGTAGCCTAACGCCAGTTTCAGGTGAGTGGCGAGAAACTTCCAGTCCTCTTCCGTGAGGTTGTCCGAATCCTTTGCGAAGCTGCGAAGATATACACCAAACTGCTGGTCTCTTTTTATGGCGTTCAGGACAAAGCTCTTGGCGTCGTCGTCGAGGTCTGCGGTTTTCGCGTCCTGTTCCACACCGAGAAGTTCCCTCACGTCACAGCCAAGCTCACGCGCTATATTGATCAACATCTCACCGCTCGGGCCCTTGGCTCCGGCCTCTATTCGGCTGACGTTCGCCTGAGTGAGGCCAAGACGCTCCGCAAGGTCTATTTGATTCAGCCCAAGCGAGCGGCGTTTGGCTCTTATGTTCGCGCCTATAGATTGCGCCATTTAGGATTCCCTCTTTTCATATTGATGAATATAACAAAATTGCCTATACGAATTTTATCATAGCTTCATCACATCGCGAAGCGAGGTCTGCCGCCGTGCCAAAGAAAGACAATTGCATTAAACAATTGCATTGCGGAATGCCTTGTGTCATAAAAGAGAATGCCAATCAAAATCACAAAGACAGAAAATGGTACGGTTCTCACTCTCGCGTTGGATGGGCGGCTCCGCAGTTTACAGAGATATGAGCGGAGGCGCGAAACTGACCGTCCCCGCAAATGACGAGTCCCTTGATAAGGTATTGGCGTTTCTGACGGAGCGGTTTCTTTATTTCCTCAATACGGCGCTTCCGTGTAAGCCCCACAGGGGTTTAATATGGAGATCCCCGTGTTGAAATTACAGATCTCCATAAAGGCACTTCGCCAATTTCAGAAAATCTTTGTCTCTCTTTTCAATCGCGCGTTCCGCGCCTCCGTTGGAATAATCGTAAAAACCCTTGCCGCTTTTCGTTCCGTACGCGCCCTCGCGATAGAGCTTGGCTAAAGGTTCCTGGACGTCTTTGGCGTTGCTCAGCTCAGCCGCAAGATAGCTTCCCACGCGGAAGAAGGTGTCGAGTCCGCCGAGGTCAACGGTTTCAAACGGGCCGATACAGGCGTAGCGCATACCCAAACCGTATTTCACCACATCATCCACGTCTTTGACCGAGGCATATCCCTTTTCGACAATATGAAGCGCCTCGCGCAAAACGGCGTATTGAAGGCGGTTCATGATAAACCCCTGCGGGTCGCCGCGAACCGCCACCGGATGTTTGCGAACGGATAGCGCCAAGTCACACACGACCTTAATCGTGTCCTCAGCGGTCTTCTCCCCGCCTATAACCTCCACAAGAGGCACGATATGAGGCGGGTTGACCCAGTGCATACCGCAAAACCTCTCAGGCTTACGCACCGCTGTCGCTATTTCCGAGATGGAGAGCCCGGACGTGTTGGTGGTGAGCACGGCGTTGTCCGACGCTATGTCCGACGCCTCTTTCCAGAAGTCGAGCTTGACTTTCATGTTCTCGACTATGGACTCAATGACGAAATCAGCCTCGCGGAACACGTCTTTCTCCATAGTGTACGAGATACGCGACAGCGTTTCGCCGGATAGGCTATCGCTCACCTCGCCCTGGTCTATAAGGGAGCGCTGGTTTATCGCGATGAGATTTTTCCCCTTGTCGATACTCTCAGCTGAGATGTCATACAGCGTCACCGAGTAGCCATGACGCGCGAAAATTTGGGCCATAGAAGCCCCCATCAGCCCCGCGCCGGCTATAACGATTTTTTTAATATCAGACGTTTGCAACATTTACGCGCTCTTCCTCTCTTCTATAAGATAATCGCGCCCTTATCAGCCGAGGACGCGAGGCGCGCGTAAACGCGGAGGTATCCTCGCGGGATTTCCTTATGCGGCAATATCCAACGTTTTCTGCGTTCGGCAAGCTCTTCGTCGCTTACGGCAAGCGTTATCCTCCCAGCCGGAACGTCTATTTCTATGCGGTCGCCGTCCTGAATCAAGGCTATAGGCCCGCCCTCCGCCGCCTCGGGAGAGATATGCCCCACAAAGCAACCGTTGTTGGTTCCCGAGAAACGGCCGTCCGTAACAAGCGCCGTGCTCTCGTTCAGCCCGCGTCCGTAGAGGTACTTCATCGCCTTGTACATCTCTCTCATGCCCGGGCCGCCCTTTGGCCCTTCGTAGCGAATCACCACGACGTTTCCATGCTCAATTTTACCATCCAAAATAGCCGCGTTGGCGTCTTCCTCGCAATCGAACACCTTGGCGCTCCCGGAGAATACCCTGAGGTTTGGCGCAAACGCGCCCGGCTTGGTTATTCCGGTGTCAGGCGCCAAATTGCCCCTGAGCACGGCAATGCCCCCGGTCGGGCTGAACGGGGCGTCTTTCGTCTTTATTACCTCCGGGTTGGGTTCGTGAAGGAAGCGATATTTTTTGAGGTTTTCGTCCAAAGTCTCCCCCGTACAGGTCAGGACGGACGTGTCTATAAGGTCGTCAAGAGCCAGCATAACCCTCGGAATGCCGCCCGCTCTGTGAAAGTCCTCCATATCCCATTTCGCCGTCGGGTTCACTTTAGCGACGCAGGGCGTCTTTGCTCCGATTTGCGCGAACTCATCGACGACGTTTATATCTATCTCGGCCTCGTACGCTATGGCGCTCAAGTGGAGGACGGCGTTGGTAGACGCGCTTATCGCCTGCGTTACCCTTATCGCGTTGCGAATGGCCGAAGCTGTGACAATCTCTCTCGGGCGCAGGTCTCGCTCGACGAGGGAGCAGATTGTTCTGCCTGTTTCGTAAGCTATATGCCTGCGCTCCGCCCAGACCGCCGGAACGAGCGCGCTACCGGTGAGGCTCATGCCAAGAGCCTCCGTTATACAACCCATTGAGTTGGCCGTACCCAAAAAGGAACACGACCCGCAGCTGGGGCCGCTCACATCTTCCAGCATCAGGACGGTTTCCTCATCCACGCGGTCGGCTTTTAACATACCCATTGCCTCGTCGTTGGAAGTGATGTCCGTTTTGCGCCCGTCAAAAACGTCGCCGCCAAGCATCGGGCCTCCGCCCAGAACGACGCAGGGAATGTTGAGCCGCACCGCCGCCATTATAAGCGCCGGCACAATTTTGTCGCAAGAACCGAGGAGGACGAGCCCATCGAGCTTGTGGGCCTGAGCCTCAATTTCGACTGAATTGCAGATTATCTCTCGTGAGGGGAGGATGTACTTCATGCCGTCGTGGCCTTGAGCTATGCCGTCACAGGCGGAGATTACGCCAAACTCAACCGCTGTTCCGCCCGCGCTGTATATCCCCCTCTCCACGAAGCGGGCAAGTTCCCGCAGATTTGAGTGCCCGGGCACCAGCGTGCTCCAGGAATTGGCTATTCCAATCAGGGGGCGATCGTTCAACTCGCCGTCGGAATACCCC
>BNVG01000150.1 GCA_025997935.1 Synergistales bacterium
CTCATCGCCAAAGCCATGATTTTGCACAGCGGCGGCGTATTCGGACTGAGCCTCGTTGTGGAGTTTTGGCTGTTTTTGTTCGCGCGCTTGTCGCTCGGTCGCTAAAGTCTGCGCGCCCTGATTGGCTTTCTCGGCCTTTGCGCCGCGCTCTTTTGCCGACTCGTTCTTCTTACCGAGTTCGGTGAGAGTGAGTTCGTCCGCGTACTTCCGCGAAGCCAGCTCGCCCGTTTTTGCTTGCGTCGCGGCAAGGCTTCGCGGAAAAACGCGGACGAACTCACTCTCACCGAACTCGGTAAAAAGCACGAGTCGGCAAAAGAGCGCGGCGCAAACGCCGATAAAGCCAATCAGGCCGCTCAGACTTTAGCGACCGAGCGAGAAGCGCGCGAACAAAAACAGCTAAAACTCCATAACGAGGCTCAGTCCGAATACGCCGCCGCTTTGCAAAATCATGGCTTTGCCGATGAGCCTGAATATATCGCCGCGCGCGTCACGGAAGACGAGCTGTCCGCGATGACAAAACGGCTTGACGATTACGCGAGGGAGGGCGAGCGTCTCGGCGCGGAGATAAAGCGCCTCACGGCTGAGACCGCAGACAAGGAAAAGCCGGATTTAGAAAGACTCGCCGCCGAAGCGGAAGCGGTAAATTCGGCTCTGTCCGAACTTCGCGATAAACGCGACGGGGTGAGGGGTCGCCTTGAACAGACTAAGCTGGCTATCGCAGATCTGCGGAGTAGCGCGGAGCGCTTTGTAGAATTAGACAAACAGTACGCCGCCATCAGGCAACTGTCCGACACCGCGAACGGCAAGCTCGACTTTGAGACCTACGCGCAGACGGCGTACTTCGGGCGCGTGCTCCGCGCCGCGAATCTGCGCCTGAAGCTGATGAGCCAAAACCGCTACGCGCTCCTGCGAAAAACGGACAGCGACGACGCCCGCAAACGGTCGGGCTTGGAACTTGAAGTTATGGACAGTTACACGGGCAGGGCTCGTTCCGCCAACAGCCTGTCGGGCGGCGAATCGTTTATGGCCTCGCTTTCACTCGCGCTCGGGCTGTCCGACGTCGTTCAGCATAGCGCGGGCGGCGTTCGCCTCGACGCGATGTTTATCGACGAGGGCTTTGGCTCGCTTGACGCAGACGTTCTGGAGCTTTCAGTAAAGACGCTTCAAAATATGGCGGGGGGAAACCGGATTATCGGGATTATCTCGCACGTCGCAGAGCTTCGCGAGCGTATCGACAGGCAGGTGCTTGTAGAAAAAACGCCGATGGGGAGCAGGGTAAGCATATCGGTGTGACTCGTGCTAAGATTAAAAAATCTTGTTGCAAAAATTTTATAACGGAGGTTTTACAGGATGAAGCGTACGGTATTGATATTATTGAGCGCGATCTTGGTCGCAGGAATGGTCTCCGTCGCGTGGGCGGACGTGGAGTTGCCTAAGCCGCAAAAAGACGGCGGGGACGCCGTGTTTACCCTGCTTGAAAAACGAGCTTCGGGCGCGAGGGGGAGTTTCCCCAAGGGGGAAATATCGATTGAAGAGCTGTCTCAGATCCTCTGGGCCGCGACTGGGACAAACCGGGGCGGCAAGGGCTGGACCGTTCCTCTCGCCGGAGGCAGGGAACCCTACGTCAAAATTTACGCCCTGAAGCGCGACGGCGTTTTTCTGTATGACTGGAAGGCGCATTCCCTGAAAGGGGTGTCCGGCAAAAACGCGCTGAACGACATAACGGGCGACGGCTTCGTCCGCGACGCGCCGGTGGTTCTGATAATGGTCGCCGATACGGGCAACATGGGCTCCATGTCGGGCCTGAACGGAGGGAACGCCTTGGCCTACACGGCGGCGGGCGCGATGGGCCAGAACGTCTATCTCGCGGCTGACTCCCTCGGGATAAGCGCGCGCTACATGGTGTCCATGAAAACGGACGCCGTCAAGCGGGAGCTGAAACTGAGCGACAAAGACGCTCCGCTCTGCATAATTCCTCTCGGCAAACGTTAGGTTTTTTCTCCTCGCGCGTCCGGTTCGTCCAAAAGCGGAACGTGCCGGACGCGCGCGAGTCTCTCGCCAATACTACACGCTCCTTAATCCGTCGGTGATTTACTTATTTCCATCAAAATCTAAAATACTATCGCCAAGTTTCATCATATTTTGTCCCAAGAAAATATTAGTTCAATATAGTGGATTTTCCCTGACATCTAACCTCGAACATAACCCCTACGCTTTTCGAGTATGCCCGAAAATGGTAAAGAAATAGTGGAAATGAGTAAACAAGTTGACTTTCCGAAAAAACTCTTGCCTTATACGGCGAGACATCGCTATTTGTATTTTTTATTTGACATCTATGTCTTAATAGCCTAATATACTATACAAATGAACGACATTAGCTCGGAAGGTGCTTCTTTATGCAAGAAATAAAGCCCAGAATCGTAAAAAGATACAAGAGGCGCGATGGACGGGAACCATTTGCTGAATGGTTAGGCGCTATCGAGGACAAGAATATCCTCAAAAAGGTTTTAGCGCGTATTGAGCGGGTCAAACTGGGTTATTTGGGGGAGCATAGATTCTTGGAGGGCGACCTCTTTGAATTGAAGTTTGAAAGCGGCATACGGATATACTGCGCCAATCTTGAGGATATTGTCGTCGTGCTTTTGTGCGCCGGAGGCAAAAATACCAAGGGCGACCAAAGCAGAGATATAGCAAGGGCGCAGAGGTATTGGGCAGATTTTATGGAACAGGAGAGTTGATATGAATATGGACAAGCGGGAACAGATGATTGAAAAGGCGATGCAGCTTGAAGATTACGATGGCCTTGTCGTAGATGTTTACCGCAAGCATCCTGATGTTGCCAAAGAACGCCTTGAAGATGAGTTGACGGCTTTCGCAAAGACGCAAGACCCGAGATACCTGTTAAGCACCATGCTACAAGTTGCCAAAGCTAAGGGTATTACCAATGTCGGCAAAGCCACCGGATTAACGCGGTCGGCCATATACAGTACGCTGGCCGACGACGGGAACCCTAAACTTGATACGCTGTTGGCGATTTTGCAGGCGTTGGGCTATACCTTTTCCTTCAAGAGGGTTTTACCCGATGAAAGCGTTGTCGATTTGGATACGAAACGCCAGGAAGAGAAGTTGGAGAATATAAAAGCGCTTATCAGCGACCTTGAAAGCGATTTGCGAAGTAGCGTAAAGAGAAGGCAATACGCTTGAAGTATGCTGCACCGCTAAACAGAGAAGGGGCAACCGCGCCCCTTCTCTGAATTTTAACCCCTTTGCCGCGTGGCTTCGATGGCCGGTGCGGGCAGGGCGGGTTTGATATTTGCGCCCTTGACCGCGATATTCGACGGTTGTTGCGGCATATTAGAGGCGAGGACGCCAAAATCGCGGCGCATATACGAAAACGCGAAGGAGGCGCTGAATAAGTAGGGGCGGATAGTATACATGTCGAGGCTGTATGAGAGAGTGTCAGTGATAATCACGACGAATTTGTTGTTTGGAGAATGGCCGCAGGTGTTTCACGATTATGAGATGACGACGGCGCTGTTGGATTCGTCTGGCACATCATTTAGTATGCGGTGCGGTTGCGTTTGTTGCAGATCTCATAATTATTGTATTGTTGAAAATACGAAGCAAATTGAAAAAGTCTCTGCACTGCGCGGTGCGGATATTTGGTAAAATAACTTAAAACTTTACGAAGAAGGGAAGATGTCGCCTGATGGATTACGAAGGTCTGATCTGTCACCCTCCTATGGAAAGATCGTCGTTTAAGTTGCCGGTGGCCGTAGGATGCGCCTATAATCAATGTAAATTCTGCACATTTTTCAAGCATTTGAGATACCGGCTACTACCATTGGAGCAAATCGAAGATGAACTGCGGCGCGTGAGGGATCTTGGCGGAAATCCCAAGCAGATATTTTTGGGGGATGGAAACGCCTTTGGTATGGAGACTTCTCGTCTGCTGCTTATCATTGAGAAAATTTTTCACTACTTCCCCAATTGCCGAATGATCAACATGGACGCTACCGTAACGGATATTCGCAGTAAAACGAATAATGAGTTGCGCCAACTAAAAAGAGC
>BNVG01000151.1 GCA_025997935.1 Synergistales bacterium
CCGTATTGTCCGCGCGCTAACGCTTTATATTCACGCCGCAAAACGCGGAGCCTTTTTGATAAAGAGCCGCAAAGGCGGGGCAATAGGCCGTATACAGGCATATAGAATCGTAAGAGCCGCCGCTGAGGCTTTGAATCTACGCTTTCGTGTGTCTTGTCACTCACTCCGTAAGACGTTCGGCTATTTTGCCTGGAAGTCAGGCACGTCGCCTATTGTCATTATGGAGATCTACAACCACTCTTCGTTTGCCGTAACAAGACGATATCTTGGAGTAACACAGGACGACAAGAACGAAGTATATTTGAAGCTCGCTAAAACAATATAACGATTTTCATGTAATTTACTATATCGTACGGATAATTGCAAGCGGTATTTTGCATTTTTTGTACTTCTTTTGAAACTATTCGCGACCTGTATGGCGTACGCGCTCTTGGCTCATGATGTCATCAAATTGTACTTGTAGGGGCGAACTGTGTTCGCCCGCGCGTGCGATACAGAAAACACCCTGTAAAGGCGGGTCGCCCCTACATTATCATAGACTCCGTCATTCTGAGAAACAGCGCGCAGGATAAAATATCCGCGCTTCCGCCGGGGCTGAGGTTCTTTTGAACCAAGGTCTTCTCCATGTCCGCGATTTTATTTCTCCCGGCGGGCGTCTTCATGCCACCGGCGGCTGTTGCGTCGCGAGAGAGATTGCGGACTTCCGTCAGCGCGTCGAACCCTCCGCGCGAGATTAGGTTGCTGTCGGCGTTGTCGGCCATTATGTATATCAGGATATGAGCGAGTTTTTCTCTAAAGAGGAGAGATTCCGGCCCTATCGTTTGCGCCGCGTCTAACTGCGCTGTGGCCGCGCTTTCATTGAAGCTGAACGGAATGTAATCCATGTTTTTCATCTCGGCCAGCGCGGAAAGGACTGTGGGGAAACCCCTCTCGGCCTCTCCGCGCGGGCCGTCTATTCTGTGGAGGATATAGGCCAACTCTCCCGCGCTATGCTCGCTCAGACCTTTGGCGGGGGTCTCTTCATCGAGAAGCGGCGTCAGCTCGCGCCTGACTATGCCGGCTACGAACGCGGCGGCCACCTCGGCTATTCTCTTGGGCGCAAGCGTGAGGCGAAGCGCGAAAACACGGGCGCTTGCGGCGACGAGCAGACCTAAAAGGAAAATTGCGCCCTTATGCGCGTTGACTCCGTTTGTCGCGCCGTACATCTCTTTTTCACCTTGTTTGCCTACCGCGCGCAACATGGGCAAGATGTCGGCTGGCGGCAGAGAGCAGGTCTCAAAGCCGATAGACGCGCAACTTATGAAGCAGGGCAGGAGCGATAGGGCGCTGTCTATAAATGTTTTGTGGTTCATGTCTTTATGGGAGCCGTTGTCGAGCGGCGTCACGAGGCCGGGCTTGGGGTAAACGGCGGCCTCGTACAGTAGGCTTTTTTGCGCGTTGCGCGCCACGTCGAATATAAAAAACATGGACATGAATGTTACCGTCCGTTGTGTTCCGGCTTGGGAGAGCGAAACAGCAATTTTTCTATGGCCTGGTCTATGGACGCGCCGTCGTAAAGCACGGCGTAAACCCCCTCCGCTATGGGCAGCTCTATGCCGGTTTTCTTGGCGTAGGCCACCAACGCCTTCACGGTATGCACGCCCTCTACGACCTGCCCTATCTCCGATTCAGCCTCCTCGACGCTCATTCCGCGCCCAATAGCCGCGCCTAAGCGAAGGTTTCTGGAATGGTGGCTGTAACACGTAACCATCAGGTCGCCGACGCCGGCAAGGCCGGCCAAGGTCATGGGGTCGGCTCCCATAGCGACGCCAAGCCTCATTATCTCGGCCATACCCCTCGTCGCGAGGGCCGCTTTGGCGTTGTCGCCGAAGTTCAGCGACTCCGATATGCCGACGGCTATGGCTATGACGTTCTTTACGGCTCCGCCAAGCTCGACGCCGAGAAGGTCTTCGCTGGTATAGACCCTGAAATGCGGGCTGTTTAGCGTTTTCTGCCACTCAAGAGCGGCTCCGGCATCATCTGACGCCGTTACGACAGCAGTCGGAAGGTCGCGTATCACCTCCTCGGCGTGGCTCGGCCCAGACAGGGCGCTGTATGAAAGCGAGGCCGCGAGGGGCTGAAATATCTCAGCCGCGATTTGGTGCGGCAGTTTGCCGGAGGTTATTTCGATACCCTTGGCAAGGCTCAGAATTTTTTTGCCCCGCGGATTCATGGAGGCCATATTATTCAAAACCTCCCGCAGGCTCTGAGTCGGAACCGCTAAAATTATGTGGTCGGAGAAAGACAACGCGCGCCCAAGGTCGGAATCGGCCCTGACCTCCTCGCCCAATTTTGAGCCCTTCATGTAGCGCGGGTTGTTGTGCCGTTCGTTTATGGCGTTTGCCGTTGCCTGAGTTCTGCACCACAGCCGCACGCTAAGCCCGAGGCGAGTCGCGTGGTTTGCCATAGCGGTTCCGAAACTTCCGGCTCCCAGGATTGTGAGGTTCATAAAGAAGTCCCCTTCTTTATCGTGAGGGTTAGCCCGTCGACGGATACAACCGTCGCCTCGCCGCCGCCGCTGAGAGGCCCTTCCGCTTTGGCTCGCCAAAGTTCGCCTTTGCATTTAACCATACCGAAAGTGAATGAGGTTTCATCAATGGCCGTAAAGTCCTCCGTGACATAAACGAGGCTTCCAACCAAACCCTGACTCCCCGTAGTCACGGCGCTTCGCAGCGTTTTGGTTATCATCATCGCGAAGATGGTGAAACACAAGCCTATTGTCGTGACCATCCCCACTATCATGCCGATGGATACGTTGAGAAGCTCTCCGCCCGGAGCGCGGAACAAAAAAAGCCCCCCGGAGATGAGCGCGCCCAAGCCAAGAAGGCTTAAAAGCCCTGTGCCGCCGACAATTAGCTCAAGGCACATCAACAGCACGCCGACTCCCACAAGCGCTATTCCGGCCCAGTTAAACGGCAGCATTTTCAAGCCTATTCCGCCCATTAGGAGCATGACCGCGCCCGTGACCCCCAGAATATAACCGCCCGGCGTTATCACCTCGTAAAAAATAGCGAGAAGTCCGCCGACCAGCAGTATATAGGCTATGTCGGGGCTTGACAGATACTGAATAAGCTGTTCTTGTACGTTCATGTCTATCTCTTCGATGACGGCGTCCGCGTTTAAGCGTATCGTCTGCCCGCTCGAGATAACGCGCCCGTCGACAGCCATAAGCAAAGACGGCAGGTCGTCGGCTATTATGTCGATGACGTTATCCGTCAAGGCCTCCGCCGCCGTCAGGGATATGCTTTCTTCAACCATAAACTGCGCCACCTGCTCGTTGCGCTTGCGTAGCTGGGTAAGCGTACGCATCTGGGCGAGAAGATCGTTCATTACTTTTTTCTTCATATCTGAGTTTGGAACGTCATCGCCGCCCGCCGTAACGGGGTGCGCCGCGCCGATGTTCGTGCCGCCCGCCATAGCGGCTATGTGGGCGGCCTGCATTATAAAAGCCCCCGCCGACGCCGCCCGTCCTCCCCTCGGAACCCACACCGCCACGGGAACTTTAGATTCTAAGATAGACTGAGTTATTCCGCGCGTGGCGTCCACAAGTCCGCCCGGCGTATCGAGCCGAAAGACCACAAGCGCGGCTTTGTCGTTTTCGGCCAAGGCTACGACGCGCGCCACAAAGGCCTCCATCTGCACTCCGACCGTGCCTGAGAGCGTCGAGACGATAACCTTGTCCGCCGCTAAAGCCCCGGTCGCGTACATTACGAGAAAATATATAAAAAAGAACACAAATCCGTTCCGAATTTTTTTCATTTAATGAACAACTCCTTTTTTATGGCGTTTGCTTTTATTATAACTCATAAAAAACCGCAACCACCCTTATAAGGTTGGTTGCGGCCATGCAATTATACTATGGCGTTTTTGTTTATTTTTTCAAAAGCATGATATTTTCCGGCCTTATTTCGACCGAAACGACGCTTCCGGTTTCAAAAGTCCTTTCCTGTTTGGGCAGCTCGGCGCGTATGCGCGAAAAATCGCCATCGCCCGCGTTCAGAGGCCGCAGGTTGACAATGGT
>BNVG01000152.1 GCA_025997935.1 Synergistales bacterium
TCGACGCCGGGGACGAGGTCGCCGCAGAGTTTCAGCTTGCCGATTTTGTGATCCTCGCGCCCGATTTTCGTTTCGGCAAACTCGATCTTGCCCCATTCCTCCGCCTTCTCCACGCAAAGGCGGCGGATTTCCGCGATGGCTTTTTTGCGCCCCAACATCCCGAGGTCGCTCAATTTTTCAAACGAACGGCGAGCGGCAGCGACGGCTGTATTCATGTCGTCATAAATGCCGTAGCTTGTTGGAACATTACGCGCTCCAGCCGCCGCCGCGCTGGGCGATTGCTTAAGCCGGGCGAGCACTTCGCTCACCACTTTGGATACTAAAATTTCATCGAGTGTTGCCATTTTTTAGAGAGAATTTATGGGGCGTGATAAACAATTTTTTTGCCAAGATCCACGGTGTCCACGATGCCGACGACGACGGCGTCCACGGGGGTGTCCTTGTCCTCCGCCGCGAGCCGGGCGGAGCTGCCTTGGACGACGAGCACCACGTCCCCTTCCCCCGCGCCGAGCGTGTCAACGACAACCAGCGTGCTGGCTCCCGGCTTAAATGCTTGGGCGGCGGGCGAATCGAGGACGAGCGGGCGGACAACCAGAAATTTGCTCCCGGTCATGCGCGGGTTCTTTTTGGTTGCGACGGTGCTGCCTTCTACGCGGGCGAGGATCATGGTTTTCCAGTTTTCGGGAGGACGGCGGCGAGATCGCTGTGAGGACGGGCGATGACGCTGACGCTGACAACTTCGCCGAGCGTTTGCGCAGCCTGTTTTCCGGCTTCGGTGGCGGCTTTGACGGCGGCGACATCGCCAGTGACGCAGACGGTCACGAGCGCGTTGCCGACCTGGGTCATCGGGCCGACGAGTTCTACATTGGCGGATTTGAGCATGGCATCCGTCGCTTCGACGAGTGCAACCAATCCGCGGGTTTCGATCATTCCTAGTGCTTGTTGGGCCATAATGTTAGTGTGGTTTGAGGTTGAAAAATTAAGGGGTTGAAATTTTTGCCCACGCGTTGCGGGCGATGATGATTTCTTCGTTCGTGGGGATCACCCAAACGTCGATTTTGGAGCGCGAGGTGGAGATTTTCGTTTCCGTGGCGCGAGTGACGCGGTTCAAATTGAGATCAATTTCCAGTCCGCAAAAGTCGAGATTCGCGCAGACGGCTTCGCGCAAAAAAGATTCGTTTTCGCCCATCCCGGCGGTGAAAATAAGAGCGTCGGCACCGTTGAGTTCCACCAAAAATTGCCCGATATATTTGCGAATGCTGCCGACCAAAACATCCAGGGCAATTTGCGCATTCGCGTTGCCATTTTCCGATGCTTCCACGATGTCCCGCAAGTCGCCGCTCGGCAGGCCAGACATGCCTTTCAGCCCCGCTTCCGTGGTCAGCGCTTTTTCCACGGCATCAATGCCCAGACCTTGATCCCGAGCGAGATAGATCAGCGCGAAGACATCAAAATCCCCCACACGATTATTCTGTGGCAACCCACTCTGCGGAGTCATTCCCCAGCTAGAATCAATGGCCAATCCGTCCCGCACCGCAGCAATAGAAGAGCTGCCGCCGAGGTGGCAAGAAATGAGCCGCAACCGCTCGCGCCCCAGCAATTCCGCGCAACGTTGGGTGACATAACGGTGGCTCGCTCCGTGGAAACCATGGCGGCGAATTCCGTAGCGCGTTTCCCACTCCAACGGCACGGGATAACGGCGATTGTGCGCGGGGAGCTGATCGTAAAAAGCGGTCTCGAATGTGCCAATACAAGGCAGCTCCGGGTGCGCAGCGCGAAAGCTGCGGACGGCGGCAATGTAAGGCGGATTGTGCGCGGGAAGCAGCGTATTTACTGCCTCCATCGCCTGCAAAACGCGCTCGTCCATCACCTGCGTGCCAGAAATTTCCTGCGCCATCACGGGCTTAAAACCGACCGCCGCCAAGTTGGAAAAACCGCCGAGCCGTTCCTCCAACCAACGAATTGCCGCCGCGTAATCCGGGAAAAACCCCGCGCCTTTTTCCGCCGGAAAATCGCCCCGCTGGAAACTCCAAATCGACTCCGCCGCGCCAATCCGCTCCACCCCTCCTCGCGCCAAAAGACGCTCCGCCGGCATCTCCAACAAGCGGAACTTGAAAGAGGTGCTACCGATGTTGGCAACGAGGATTTGGTTGGGTTTCACGGTTTTCGAGAGGGATTTCTTATTTCCCCGCAGCGGCCTTTTTGAGCGTCAAAAATCCGCCCAATTTCGCCAAGTTTTCATCGGGACGCGGGATCACATGCACGGCCACCACCTCGCCGATGGCATTCGCCGCCACCGCCGCAGCTTCCACCGCCGCCTTCACCGCCGCCACATCACCGCGAATAAACACGGTCACATTGCCCGAGCCGACTTTCTCCCAGCCCAGCAGTTCCACATTCGCGGCCTTCAACATCGCGTCCGTCGCTTCAAACTGCGCGACCAGGCCTTTCGTTTCAATCATTCCGAGTGCTTGTCCAGCCATAATAATTTCTTTTCTTGTAAGGGTTTACGTTTGGGTTAAGCCGTGAAAAATTTAATTAATTCCACAGCAGGCCGAGCGATCACATGCGCGGCAACCAAGTTGCCGACACGTTCCGCCGAGGTTTTACCGGCATCAACAGCCGCTTTCACGCTGCCGACATCGCCTTTGACAATAGTGGTAATCAGGCCGCCGCCGATTTGGATCGACTTGACCAGTTCCACATTTGCGGCCTTCACCATGGCATCGCTGGCTTCCACCAGCCCCACGTAACCGCGTGTTTCGATTAGTCCGATTGCTTCGCTCATATTGTATTTAGTTGGGTTGAGTTGAATTGAGAGGGGTTATTTGTGAAATTTTCGAAAACCAAGTATGCTGGCGCCTGCTTTTCCAACACAATCATGCAGCATAATTTGGAGTTTTGTTTCTTCGTTCATGGCTACTTTAAAATCTCCACTTTTTCCGCACGATCTAAGTTGCAGGCGTTTGCTTCGTCGGTGTCGATGTGGACTTCTAGTTTGAAGGCGGGGTCAACGCGGACGATGAGGTCGTCGAAACGCGTGGTGCAGCCATCGGCGGTGACTTTCAGCGTGACGCAGTCGAGGTGTTTAACGCTGTAGAATTGGGCGTCGGAGGGGGACATGTGGACGTGCCGGGCGGCGCGGATGATGCCGTTTTTCATCTCCAGCATCCCCTTTGGCCCCATGACGTAGCCGCCGGGCGTGCCGTCGATATCGCCGGACATGCGGACGGGCAACTCGATGCCAAGCTGCACAGCATCGGTCGTCGCCAGCTCGATTTGCGTGAGGCTGCGACACGGCCCCAAAATGCGCAAATTGGGGATAATCCGCCGACGCGGGCCGACGAGCGTGACGGTCTGCTGCGAGGCGAATTGCCCCTCTTGGTAGAGCCATTTGTGCACCGTCAACTGGGCACCCGCGCCGAAAAGCGTCTCCAAATTCTCCGGCGAAATGTGCATGTGCCGGGCGGAGCTATTGACCACCAAAACCGGCGCAGCTACAGCAGGCAAACGCCTCCCCATCTGGCGAAAGAGAGCCTCGCGCACCAGGGATTCGAGAGCAGGTTTAGTTGGGATATGACTGACTTCAATCATTTAATGGGAGAATTTACAGGGGATGGTTCTGGCTTGCAAGAAAAATTTTGAAAAAAGTTTTTTATAGCAGTTCACATTGACATTACGCCCTATTCTATTGAATCCCTCTCTCTCAGTGTCATTGCGAGGAGCGAAGCGACGAAGCAACCTCGCTGGCCACGGAGGTTGCTTCGCTACGCTCGCAATGACACCGGGGGAGAGATGTTCCAATATCAATGTGAACTGCTGTATTAGCAGGCGAGACGCCTGCGCTTCAGTTTACTCCCCCCGCACGCACTCGACTCTGCGCCGAACGGGCAAACCAGCTTTTATTCAGTGCGTCCTCATAGCCCATAACAGCCGCCATTGGCTGCCCTGAAAATTTAAGCGTCCAAATATAAACTTTATTTCTGCCACTTCCCATTCGAATATATTGCAACCAGTGTGGAGATTCCGCATCCGTGGGAACATCCAG
>BNVG01000153.1 GCA_025997935.1 Synergistales bacterium
GGGTTATGTTTCAAGATGAAGCCAGGTTTGGACGGATAAGTGATCTTAAGAGGTGTTGGGCAAAGAAAGGTGTGTGCCCTGAAGTCGTCAGTGCGATGGTGCGCGAGTACATATATGTTTTCGGCGCTGTGAGCCCAAAGGATGGATGTCATGACAGCTTGGTTTTACCGTACGCAAACACGGATACTATGTCTATATTCCTGGAGGAGGTAGGGCACAGACATCCTGACGAGCATATTTTGATGTTCATGGATCAGGCCGACTGGCATAAAACCAAAGGCTTAAAGATACCGGACAATATGGAAATAGCGTATTTGCCGCCATATTCACCGGATCTGAATCCTCAAGAACAAATATGGGATGAACTGAGGGAAAAGTTTTTCGGCAACAAATTGTTTAAGTCGATTCAAGCCGTAATAGACAACGCTGTTAAGGGGCTACAGTCCCTTGAGATCTCATGGGAAAAAGTGAAAAGCATAGCTCACAGAGACTGGATATTAAATTCCGTTTGAATGCAACTTGGTATTAGGCAACGAAAGAGAAAAGGGCATTGCTTTTAAGTACATTTTATTTTGAGTCAACGAATGCCCTTTCGAGTACTTTTTATTTTGAGGCAATACGTGCCCGCGTTGACCCTCAAACCACAGGTTCAAATTTGTGGGGCGCAAAAACTTCAAGGCCGAATCCTGGAAAATTTTGAAAAAGGCTTGTGCTTTTGGTAGAGACTGTGTATAATTCTTTCGTCATGGGCGATTAGCTCAGCGGTAGTAGCGCTTCCTTCACACGGAAGAGGTCACAGGTTCGAACCCTGTATCGCCCACCAAGAGATAGCAAGGACTCAGGAGGATTCTTCTGAGTCCTTTTTATTTTTTTACTCCATATTTACTCCAATATTTGTAAAGCCTTATCATCACTGATTCCCTTCTCTATCATCAATGAACACCCTCTGCAACGCTATGAAACGACCGTAATATTTCCCCCAATATCGCCTTCGCGTAAAGAAATATTAATCCACCAATTATGTTCTGCGCATTGTAATGTTATAGATTTTTAGCTTCTTGTATTTGCAATGGTTTTCGCAGATACTTCACGACAAAAACGCGCGACTTCATTGCCGGGTTAATATATTAAATTTCACTGTGAGTGAAAATAAAATTTAACTGTCAGTGAACTGTTATTTATGGGCATAAAACACTTTTATCATTCGTAATCCCAGAGCGTTGGAGTAAAACGCGAGTAAAATTTCGCAAGTAAAATTTCACAAACAGCGCGTTTTTTATCATCTGCATAGACTTCATGCCTTAAAACTTAACCATACTCGTGCCGGATTGTCTTTGGTAATGGTAGAGAGAGGGTGATGTTGGTGGGTGGCGCGATAGACGTGCGAGTCAATCAGGGGCTTTTGAAAATAGCCTGCGAGATTTTAGTCGCAAGCAGTAAAGAAGAACTGGAGGAGTTTATCTCAGAGATATATTACAAACTCCTCGGAAGCAGGAAACTTCCCAGTTCGTCATTGATCGGGAAGCCTGTATCAAAGGAACTGACAGAGCATGAGGCGGCCATATACATCGGGCGGTCAATAAATTTCCTGCGAAAGTGCAGAATGGCAAAATATGCCGGAGATAAAAATTTTCAGGGACCTCAATACACCCGTTTCTCCGAGAGAAATATCAGGTACTCGATTGAAGAGCTCGATAAATGGTTAGCCAGTCGTATGAAAATGACCAACAACGCGAAATACGAAATGGCGGAGGTTACTCCCAAATCTCGCAGAAGATATTGAAGCGGACTGAACGGAGACTGTGAGGCGATCTGATATGACAAGCAGTATTCTCGGCAAAAAGAACGCCCTGATTATCCTGCTCTCGGCCCTGATCGGCTGCGTTGGGTTGACTACAATTCCAAGGGCCGCGGTACTCATTCTCGCTGTTCCTGCGCTATGGACTTTGGCTGATTCGAGGTACGCCGCGTTTGCCGTCGTGCTGGCCTATAAACTCGCCGCTTCGAGAGGACTTCTGCCGGGCGCGGCGGTATTTTTGTCAGAAAGCCATACATTCGCGCAAGCCGCCGCGCTGTATTTCATAATGCCCTTCGGCGTGTCGCTGCCGTTTCTCGTCTTCTGGTCTGAGAAAAGGAAACGGAAGGCTACATGCCTCGTTCTGGCCTTCATTACCGCCTATATCCTCCCTCCTCTGTCCCTGATCGGCATCATCAATCCCCTCATGGCCTCCGGTACGATTTTCAAAGGCTGTGGCTTTGCTGGTATACTCACGCTGATGACGATATACGGACTTTGCGTCTTACACAGAAAAGCCGCCTGTACCTTTTTCTGTGTTATAGCATTGTTCGCTACGTTGCTAAACGACAGTTGGTATACACCCCTATCGCCGGAGGGATTCATAGCCGTTAATACCTCCTTCGGACGCCTTGGAAGCGGCAGTTTCAATTTCGAGCGTGACTATGAGCGCGCCGAAATGGTCTTCGCTGACTTGAGGAATAGGACCGGCGTAAAGAAAAGCATCTCCGCAAACGTCATTGTCTTACCGGAGACGATAGCCGGAAGGCTGAACAATACAGGGCTTGAACTCTGGAAGAGCGAGATTCAAAAACTGACCGTGGGCAAAACAGATAAAACAGACAGAACAGCCGTTCTCTTTGGAGTCGAATTGCCAACCGCAGACGGGCGAAAATACGACAACGCCCTCGTCATGCTCCATAAGAACACTTTATCACTTGTTCCGCAAAGAATCCCCGTCCCATATTCGATGTATCTAGGCCCTTTCGCAAAGGGTGGCGCAAATCTTCATCTGCTCGGCGACGGCCTTCTTGAACTGCCCGATGGCAGGACATCGGCTGTAATTATCTGTTACGAGGCGTTTCTTACATGGCCATACCTTGTCTCAATGTTACACAAGCCCGACATGATTATCTCCATAGCAAACCTATGGTGGTGCCGTGAAACTTCCCTGCCTGTCACTCACAGGACGGTTATATCTCTTTGGGCGTTGACGTTCGGCGTTCCTGTGGTGTTCGCTCTAAATATTTGAGCTTTTTAATAAACAAAACCGAATAGAGGTAAAGAAATGAGTGAAATGAGTGAAATGAGTGAAATGACACAAAAAGAAATAATGAACCTGATGTGCGCTCCGTCACCTGTTGACGAACCGGAGGAAGAGGACTTTGTGGACGAGGACGATATTGTGGATGAAGCGTTTATAGCGAAAATGACGAGGAGTTGATTTAGTATGCAATCATCGTTTCAAAAAAGACGTGAGGACTTCGCCGAGCGCGTCGCTGACGCTCTCAAAAATGGAATCGTTCCGTGGCAGAAAAAAGAGTTACCGGATTCGCCTATGCAAAGCGCCATTTCCAACAGGCGTTACGAGAATATAAACGCTCTCCGTCTCATGGAGAAGCGCGTTGATAATGGATACAAAGACCCTCGCTTCATCACCGCAAGTGAAGCCAAGAAAAACGGCGTCTACGTAAAAAAGGACGAACAAGGCGTTGTATTGGAGCATTGGTTCGAGGGCAAAGACGGGAAGATACACGCGAAGGGATATTCCGTATTCAACGTAGAGCAACTTAACGGAAAACTGCCTGACTCAACCCTCGAAAAGCTCAATC
Organism: Synergistales bacterium; assembly: GCA_025997935.1. GTDB lineage: Bacteria > Synergistota > Synergistia > Synergistales > Aminobacteriaceae > BNVG01. The sequence goes on from BNVG01000153.1 coordinate 3,628, forward strand.
CGCAAAAAGGACAGGAACTCGTCTCGGAGGCCAACACAATCCCCAGAGGGCTCGACTCGAATCTCCCCAACGCCGACCTCTCAGGTGTGCAGGAGAGCGTTATCGCGTCGGCGTCGAAGGCGTCGGAGCAGGTGAATAGTATAATGGACCCTGAAAATCGGACAAGAATCCCAGGGCGGATTAAGATTGGGAGTGAACAGTCGGAAAAATTATTCTGCTGAGTTAAAGAGTAGTGTAGTTCTGGGAATGCTGAGAGAAGAACTGAC
>BNVG01000154.1 GCA_025997935.1 Synergistales bacterium
GACGGCCTTGCTTCACGGGCAAATGCGCCGCGAGGAGAAGGGGGCGGTAATGCGGGCGTTTTCGTCCGGCGCGTACGATATTCTGGTGGCGACGTCCATAATAGAGGTCGGCGTGGACGTCCCGAACGCGACGCTGATGATAATAGAGGACGCCTCGCGTTTTGGAGTGGCGCAGCTTCATCAGCTTCGCGGAAGGGTAGGGCGCGGGAGCGGCGAGAGCCTGTGCGTCCTTTTGAACGACCACGCCACGCCCGAGGGCGCACAGAGATTGTCGGCCCTCGCGTCTTACTCCGACGGCTTCAGGATAGCAGAGATGGACTTGCGGCAGAGGGGTCCGGGGGAGATATGCGGCGTCAGGCAACACGGCGTTACGGATTTTCGCGTAGCTGATCTGACGAGAGACCGCAAACTGCTCGAGGCGGCGCGGCGTGACGCGGAGCTTCTCCTGAGAGAGGACCCGCGCCTCGAAAACGCGCCTCTCCTTCGCGACGCCGTCACGCGACGTCTTGGCGCGACGCTCGACCTCGCGGGGACGGCGTAAATAGCGCATCAAGCCCGATATGGAAAGCCTCGTTTAGCGCCGCTTGAGAGGTTTACACAGAAGCCGAGTCGACTGACGCCAGGGCGAAAGCATCCCGCCCGCCCTCCTTTACTTTGTACAGAGCCTCGTCCGCTTTATTGAATAATTCCTGGTATGTCCGCCCGTTCCGAGGGGTAAGCGATATTCCAATGCTTGCGGTGACGCCGCGTTCTCCGCCCGGAGGAATAACCTTCAGCCATTCGCCGCGAATTTGCCGCGCCTTTTCTTCCGCTGTCGCGACAGAGCCGATACTTTTACAAAAGACGGCAAATTCGTCTCCGCCCAAGCGTCCCACGACATCCGCCTCGCGTATCACCCTCCGCAGAGCCTGCGCGCATCCTGACAGAACCACGTCCCCCGCGGCGTGTCCGTAATTATCATTTACAGATTTGAAAAAATCCACGTCGATCATCATAAAGGCGTCAATCTGATCCTTTTCCGGACGCAGGCGCAAGATAGCGCTCACCCGCTGCTCAAAAGCGCCTCTGTTGCAAAGCGAGGTCAGCGCGTCCGTTTCTGATTTAACGGTGGCGATGTTCAGGTTGGTGATGTACTCCTGAATCTTCAGCACCATAGATTTCAGCGCTTCGGCAAGGCTTTGGAACTCGTCTTTGGTATTTATTTCCATAGATAAAATCTCGGACTCGCCTATTGACTCCCCGCTTTCTAAACTGTTGACCGCTTTCGCTATAATATCAATTGGGTCGATGATGATTTTTCGGATGGCATGGAGGTAAAACGCCGCGAGAAACATGGTGATTGCCAGTGAGATAGTCACTAAATGCCAGAGATACTCTTCGCGCTCGGACATCATTTGGTTCACGTCGAAATCAATTCCGACATATCCTTTACAGATTCCGTCTACGCCATATAACGGCTTGTTCACGGTCATTGTCCAGCCGTATTGGGTAACTCCCATTATGGTGTCAACTTGTCCGCCTTTACGCAACTGTTGTTCGGTGGCTTCGGGGTAAAGGCGCCTAACTTCGCCCGTGTCTTCGTCAGTGTACACAAACGGATCAAAATCCCCCAATTCGGATAACATATCCGAAACGTCGGTATCATATATGTAATGAATCCCTTCATCCGCCACTGTAAACACATACAATGTTTTAGCTCCGCACTCGATTTGCGCTTTCCTGAGCATCAGCATTGTGTCATCGTATTTTTCATCTATGGCGCGAGTTTTAAGGTAGATATCCAAAGAGCTGGGGTCGACCAACAGCGCCACGATACCCGCGGTGGCTTCTCCCGTTCTGAAATAATATTGTTCCGCCGAGTCTTTGAATCTGGAATACCCGATTATCAACATCGCGCCGCTTATTGTCACTATCATGGATATTATTAAAATCGTCAGCCGCTTGCCGACCGAGCGATTGTTTTTTCTTTTTCGCGCCCATCGTTTTCCCAATTTATATTTTCACCGTCCTCCAGCGTGTTATCGTAATATTATGCACGAAACGCTGAAAAGTTCAATGCGTATCCGAGTGGGTTCCGTTTTTCGCGCCGCGCTTCCAAACGCGCCCCACGAATGCGGCGCGAGCGCAAAATCTTTTTTGAAAAAACGAGACAAAGGCGTTAAAGTATGTTAATCTATGAAAACGTTTCAGCGTGAAATAGAGCTTGACAGATAATTAAAAGTGAGTAGAGCATAGATGAAGGAGGAATTTTTCGGTTATGGGAATCCGCAGTATGGATGAGCTTTGCGAAGAATTAGTGGGAAAGCGGCTTACCGCAGCCGCGGGCGGCGGCGAAAAGGCCGTGGCCAAGCAGAAGGAAAAGGGCAAGGGAACGGCGAGAGAACGTATAGCTCAGCTTCTCGACCCTGATACCTTTGTTGAGATTGACGAGTTTGTCACGCATCGTTGCTCAAATTTCGGACTCGAAAAAACAAAGCCCTTAGGCGACGGCGTCGTTACGGGCTGGGGGACTGTCGATGGCCGCAAGGTCTTTGTTTTCAGTCAGGATTTCACTATTCTGGGCGGCTCCCTCGGCGAGAAACACGCCGACAAGATATGTAAGGTTCTTGATATGGCCTTGGCTATGGGTTGCCCCGTCGTGGGTATAAACGATTCGGGCGGCGCGCGTATTCAAGAGGCCGTCGATTCGCTGAACGGCTACGGCAATATCTTCTTCCGCAACACCATTTCAAGCGGCGTCATTCCGCAGCTTTCCGTCATTATGGGCCCAACAGCCGGAGGCGCGGTCTACAGCCCCGCCCTCACAGACTTCATCTTCATGGTTGACAAGACAAGCGTAATGCACATCACAGGCCCCGAGGTAATCAAGGCCGTCACGGGCGAGGAGACCACCAGCGAGGAAGTCGGCGGAGCCAAGACCCACAATCAAAAAAGCGGCAACGCGCACTTTATAGCAAAGACCGAGCGCGAATGCTTCGAGCAAGTCAGGAAAGTGCTTTCTTATCTCCCCTCCAACAACTTAGACGACGCGCCTGTAACCAACACAAACGACAACGTGGAACGCGCTGACGTTTCCATTCGCGACATAGTCCCCACCAACCCCAACAAGGGCTATGACGTACATGACGTTTTGAAGAAAGTATTCGACGACGGCGTCTTTACGGAAGTTCAGCCTGACTACGCGAAAAATATAATCACGGGTTACGCCCGTATAGGCGGACACTCCGTGGGTATCATAGCGAACCAGGCGGCGGTCATGGCCGGATGTCTCGATATAGACGCGTCCGACAAGGCCAGCCGGTTTATCCGTCACTGCGACGCCTTCAACCTTCCGATAGTGACGTTTGTCGATGTTCCGGGCTATCTGCCGGGCGTGACTCAGGAGCTTGGCGGCATCATCCGTCACGGCGCGAAAATGCTCTACGCTTACAGCGAGGCCACGGTGCCGCTCTTTACCGTCATTTTACGCAAGGCCTACGGCGGCGCGTATCTGGCGATGAGCTCCAAGGCCTTGGGCGCGGATCTCGTGTTCGCGTGGCCGCAGGCCGAGATAGCCGTCATGGGCGCGGAGGGTGCGGCTAATATCGTCTTCCGAAAAGAGATAAACGACTCCGCCGACCCCGGCGCGACGCGCCTCGAGAAGATAGACGAGTATCGCAAAGCCTTCGCTACGCCTTACGTGGCGGCGGAGCGCGGATTTGTCGACCGCGTTATCTTGCCGGAGGAGACGCGCAAGGAGCTTTGGCTCGCCCTGCAGGGCATAAACAGCAAAAAAGTGGAACGCCCGAGCAAAAAGCACGGCGTGATTCCTCACTAAAAGGGACAGGTGACTTCGATATGACACCACAGGTTCTTGACGCTATCGTTTACAGTTGCATAGCTTTCT
>BNVG01000155.1 GCA_025997935.1 Synergistales bacterium
AGAGGGAGGCGCGGACGCCAACGCGCCTCCCTCTATCAGAAGCCTCAAAACCTCGGCGTCAGGGTGTTCTGAGGCGACGAGAAGCGGGGAACTGCCGTCGTTGGCAAGCTCGTTTGGCTTCGCGCCGCTGTCCAACAGGAGCTCGACGATTTGCGGCTCGTTTCGGGACGCGGCGAGCCAAAGGGGGGTACGGCCGTTTTTGTCGCGGCTGTTTGGCGAGGCCCCCCCACGCAAAAGCGCCGCGACCACCGAAGGTTTGCCCGATGTTGCCGCGGCGGCGAGCGGAGAGCGTCCGTTTTTGTCAGACGAGTCTATTGGCGCGCCGAGCTTTATCAGAGCCTCTGTTATCGCGGGGTTTTGGTTGTAGGCAGCCGCCAGCGTAAGGGGGGCAAGCCGCTCAAGCCCCTCGTCCGTAAGGGACGCGCCGCGCTTCACAAGAAGTCCGATAATAGCCGGGTCGGCGGCGTGTTCCGCCGCGACGTGCAAAGGCTTGTTGCCGCTCTTAAAAGCCACGTCCGCGCCAACGTCCGACAGCGCCGCCTCTAACTCCGCGTACGTTCCAGAAGCGCAAAGACGCTCAAGCTCCGCCTCGTTCCCAAAAGCCAAAGGCGGGACGGGCGACGCCGCGCATAAAAATATCACAAGTATTGAAACTATTCTTTTTATCAGGTATAAATTTTTCATGTCCTAAAATCAGTCCCTTCATTGTGTGGAGTTCAAAATATTCTTTATATTATATATTCCATGTAAATACCGTACGGCTCGACCGGGGCCGTCCCTACCACGGCATATTGCCCTGCCGGTACATTATCGATTCGGCCAAATGCGGCGTCGCGAGCTCCACGTCCCCGGCCAGATCCGCTATGGTGCGCGCCACTTTAAGCACGCGGCTGATTCCGCGCCCGGAGAGGCGCATTTTGCCGGCCATACTCGAGAGGTAGCTATGCGCTTCCGGCGAGAGCGTCAGGTGTTTGCGTACGATTTTCTCGGGCAACTCCGCGTTGCATGAAAAGCCGTATTGCGCCCACCGCTCCTGTTGCGCCGCGCGGGCGCGGCAGACGCGCTCCCTTATGGCGGCGCTACTCTCAGCCGCGCCTGAAAACGATAAAAGCTCCTCCGGCAAGAGGCGCGGCACTGATATTTGAAGGTCTATGCGGTCTAAAATGGGGCCTGACAGTTTGCGCTTATAACGCTCAAGCTCTATGCGCGAGCATACGCATTTTTCGACCACGTCGCCCAAATGCCCGCAGGCGCAAGGGTTTGCGGCCAACACAAGAAGAACGCGCGAGGGGTAGACGACGGTGCCGGAGGAGCGGCTGACCACCACCCGCCCGTCCTCGAGTGGAGCGCGGAGGCTCTCGGTGAGGTCTCGTCTGAACTCCGTAAACTCGTCCAAAAACAGCACACCGCGATGAGCGAGGCTCACTTCCCCGGGGCGCAGAGAGCTTCCGCCGCCGCATATAGAGACGGAGCTCGCCGTGAAATGCACGGTGCGGAAGGGGCGTCTCCGACCCTGTTCGGGAGGGATGCCGAGAGTGCTTCGGACGAGCATAGTCTCAATTAACTCCTCGTCGGTGAGCGGCGGGAGAATGCCGTTTATGGCGCGCGCTATCAGGGTTTTTCCGCTGCCGGGCGAGCCGAGCAACAGTATATTGTGATGCCCCGCCGCCGCTATCTCCGCCGCTCTCCGCGCCGCCGCCTGGCCTTTTATGTCGCTGAAGTCAGGGTCAGCCGTGAACGCGTCGTCGACTGTGTCAGCCGCCGTTATGGGCACAGGCTCCTTATCGCCCTTCAAAATGGCGATAAGTTCGGACAGGCTATCGACCGCGTACGCCGTCACGCCCTTCACAAGCCCGACCTCGCCCGCGTTCCCGTACGGAACGTAAAGGGGGGCGCCAAGCTCCCGGGCCAAAAACGCCGCCGGCACGGCTCCCCTCACGCGCCGCAGACGTCCGTCAAGCGCCAGTTCTCCCATATAAAACGCGCGCTCTCTTGGCTTCACAAGGCCCGCGCTCGTCATCATGGCGAGTGATATTGGCAAATCCAAAAGCGCGCCCTCTTTAGGCAGGTCAGCCGGGGCTAAGTTCACGGCGACATGTCCCTTCAGCGCGAAGCCGACGGAGCGAAGGGCGGCGCGTACGCGCTCTTTTGACTCCTTCACGGCCACGTCCGGCAATCCCACAATTGAGATATTGAAAAGCCCGCCGGTTATCTCCACCTCCACCTCGACCGCTACGGCCTCCATTCCACGCAAAGTCACGGCGCTGACGCCTTGTATGTTGTTTGTTGTATCGCTCATAATGTCTTAGGCTCCCTTAGATATGAAACGCGCAAGTCAGCCGGAGATATGGCCGCTCTCTCACGCAAGGCTATACGGGCCGCGTTCACCGCGTCGGGCGGCGAAAGCAGAATTTGAACTGAAAACTTGGGGTTCTCCAAAGTGTCCATGACCTTCTGCGGGTCGTCCGAGACTATGGTCGCGCCTCGCGCGCCTTCAAGCCACGACTCAAGAGACGCTATGCCATAGTCTCCGGGCGGCAGATTGTCTTTCGCCGCGCCAAAAGACGCGGCGTAGACCCGCCCATATCCGGCGTAGACCAAGGACAGGACGGGCGCGTTTTTAACAGGCGTGTTTATGTACGGATAGGCCAGCATCTCGAGGGTCGAGACGGGTATTATCCGAAGCCCGAGCGCGTAAGCGAGAGCGGCGGCGTAGGCCGCGCCTATGCGTACGCCCGTGAAGTACCCGGGGCCGTTTGTCACGGCCATGACGGAAACGTCCGCGAATTTCAGACCAGCCTCCGATAAAACGCGCATAGTAGCCAATGGTAGCTCCTCCGCCTGCCGCCGCCCGATGTCGAGGCTCAAAGAGGACAGCGTTTCGCACTCGCCGCCGCGCGCATAGCTAATAAGCGCCGCGTTCGTCATACGCAACGCGCAGTCGATGGCCAGCATAAATGTCTTAGTCTCGCTCATGACAGCGCGCTCTTTAGAGAGCAGAGTATGCGCGAAGCATTTTTGCCCTTGGCCGAAAAACGTATAAGTCTTTTGTCGGGCTCGCCTTCCGTCATTTCAAAACTTATTTTTATCGTGTCGCAAGACGGCGGATTTTGCCAGCGTTCAGGCCATTCGACGAGCAAAACGGAGCGGTCGTCGGCGTACTCGTCAAGGCCGAGGCCGTCCGCGTCGTCTAAGCGATAGAGGTCGGCATGGAAGAGCGTAAATTTTTCGCACTTGTATTCGTTGACCAGAGTAAACGAAGGGCTACGCACCCGAGCAACGCCGAGCGCACAGCCTATGCCCCGCGCAAACGCGGTCTTCCCGGCTCCAAGCTCCCCGGAAAGCAACATTACGACCCCGGGCGTCAACGCCGCGCCGAGTCTGCGCCCGAGGCCGAGGGTTTCTTCTTCGGAACCTGAGCAAAACATTAAGCCGCCTATTTCTTCTCCCATTCGGAATTTATCCTCAGCTCTTTCAGCTTTCTGAGCGCCTCAAGGGTTTCTTTGTTCTCCTGCTCCGCTTTCATGCGGCTTCTGCGCTTCCACGTGACGCGGAAAATAAAGAAGGCCGCGCATAGGCAAGCCAGCGCAATCACCTTGCGGCTTATTTGGATGCCGCTGTCGCCCATTGTACGCGCGCCCGCGATCATAGCCATCGCAAAGCCAAACGACATCGCCGAAACGAAAAACCCCCTGCGGCGTATCCTTTCAGTCTTGCGTATCTCCTCATCCCAGTCGACGCGACGCCTACGCATACCACCGCCCCTTGTCTTTGGTTTTTTTCTGTTTTTCGGCGCTGACGAGATAACGCAACTCTGGGGGTTTAGGGAGTACCTGTCGCTTTTGTTCGATATAATGCTGGCCGCCGGGCTTTTGTTGCAGGCGCC
>BNVG01000156.1 GCA_025997935.1 Synergistales bacterium
TCCGATCGGGAAAGCCCTCCGTAAGCTCCCATGAACTTCATGTTGAGCTCTGAGTAAGAGCCGAATATTCTGGCTCCGAGAAGTCCTATTGTGGAGAGGAACGTGGCGAACGTGTTTATGAAGGGAATCTTACCCACGGAAGCGAAACCCGCCGCCATAGCGACCATGTTGGCCTCCGCCACTCCGACGTTGAAGAACCTGTCGGGGCAGACGTTCTGAAAGAGAACCGACCTGCTCGAAGAAGATACGTCGGCGTCCAAAACGATGATGTCGGGGTTGCTCGGGCCGTACTTGGCCAGTACCTCTCCGTATATTTCACGTATAGCTTTAGCCATTCTTACTCACCTGCCTTAGAAAGCTCGGCTACGGCCTTTTTGTAGTCGGCCTCGCCGACGGCCTTACCGTGCCAGGCGTTCTGACCTTCCATGAAGGAGACGCCCTTGCCCTTTATCGTATCGGCCAAGATGACGACAGGACGGCCGTCAGGATAAGACTTCGCTTTGTCTATGGCTTCGACGAGAGCGTTCAGGTCGTGTCCGTCGCAGGAAAGAGTACGCCAGCCGAACGCTTTGAACTTGGCTTCCATATCGCCCTGGGGCAGTATATCCGAGCTTCGTCCGTCGAGCTGAACGCGGTTCCAGTCGTAGATGGCTATCAGGTTATCGGCTTTGAACTTCACCGCGCTCATGCAGGCCTCCCATACGGTACCCTCGTTTACGTCGCCGTCGCCCAATATAGCGTAGACCTTGGAGTTATATCCTGAAAGACGAAGGCCCAAAGCCATGCCAAGAGCGGCGGATAATCCCGTGCCGAGGGGGCCGGTGGAGAGGTCTACGCCCGGCGTGTGAGTTGTGGAGGGGTGACCCTGTAAACGCGTGTTGAGCCTGCGGAGGGTTTTCATCTCAGATACGGGGAAAAAGCCTTTTTCGGCCAATACCCTGTACAGCATGGGAGCCGCATGTCCCTTGCAGAGGACTACGCGGTCTCTGTCTGGCTTATTGGGACTCGAGGCGTCTATATTGGTCTCCTCGAAATAAAGAGCCGCGAGAATCTCACAGACGGAGAGAGAGCCGCCCGGGTGTCCAGACTGGACGCCGTAGAGGGCTTCCAAGACGTCTATGCGGAATTGGGTGCAGAGGGCGTCTAAGCTGGCCTTTCGTTGTGGGGTTAGTGCCAATTAAATCACGTTCCTTTCCTTATCAAGATTATTTCACGGGCAGGCTTTTGACCTTCGAAAAATCTCCCGATACGGCGCCCGCCAAGACGGAACCCATATATTCGTCGACCTGATCTATGGACATGGGCGTCGGCATATTCTGGAGCTTCATCTTTAGCTGCGGATCCTTCGCCGCCGATAAGGCGCGCTCGACGTGAGCCGGGGTAAATGTCGGGAACTCGGAGAGCTTTGTCTCGGAGCCTATCGACTTGGCAAAGGCGACCATGCCCTCCGCAATCGCTATGGCAAGCTCGCGTCCCTTGAGTTTTTCAAGGTCGGCCTTTATAAATCCGTAGGCAGCGTAGCGCGCCCCTATGACCTTCAAATGCTTCTCGATAGCACCCGAGAAAAGCACGGCGTAATACGGGTTCATAACGCCGCAAGCGCGCCCGTGAGACATCACGTCCACAAGCGAGAAGCTCGTGAGGTGCGCCCCGTTCGTTCCGCCGACCATAATGGCGTAACCGCCCAAGTCCGTGGCGAGCCCGAGGGCCTCTCTCGCCTCTAAGTCCGATGGGTTGTCTATGACTTTTTTGGCGTAGGTCAGGACAAGGTCAAGAACGGCCTCGGTGACTTCCTTGCAGACCTCATATTTGTCGGGAGACACGCCATAAAACACCTCTATGGCATGAGCTATGGCGTCAAGAGCGCCGTCAATGCTGAGAGACGTAGGCATCGAAGCCGTTACCGCGTAGTCGAAAACCGCGTGAGCCGGGACGACCGCGTCGTCCACTATCAGCTTCTTCTGCCCCGCCACCGGGTCCGTGATGTTGGAGTATTTCGTCAGGTGCGCCCCGCTGCTGGCGGAGGTCTCCACGGCTATGTGGGGTATCTGTTTTTTGCCCACACGCTTCAAACCCTCGGTGACAAGCCCGGTGCCAAACCAGGAGTCTATCTCGGGGGACTCCACGCCGACGGCCTGTAGCGCGACGGCGGCCTTCACCGCGTCAATTCCGCTCCCGCCGCCGACGGATATGACGCAGTCGGGCTTGAAATGCAACAGATAGGTCTCTAAGCGATATACGTCCTCTCTCGGGGCGTTCGGCTTCGCGCCCTCAATACAGTGGTCGGGCGTAACCTTCACGCCGGCCTTGGAAAGAGACTCGATAACCTTGTCCACTACGGGCTTGAAAGCCTTTGTGTCTCCGACGACCGCCGCCGTCGAGCCGTATTTTTTGGCTATCGCGCCCACTTGGTCAAGCACGCCCAAACCAAACGTATAGGCGTCCTTCTTGAAATCTTTGAGCAGTTCCTTGGCCCGCTCCTTAGCTTTTGAATCAACAGTCATTACAAATTCCCCCCTATTTATAAAATAAAAATACGGCTTAGGGGCGCGGATTTTTCACGCTCCTAAGCCACTATAACGGCTACGCCGTCGGTTGTCAGGAACATCGCATTGAAGGGCCTTTTTCCGTATGGTACACTCACTTTCATCTACAAATCTCTCCTCTTACAAAAAGCAGGATAGCGGCTGGTTTGACCCAAGAGCAATTGGCCGAAAAAATGAGAACCTCACAGGCGGCTATAAGCAGAATTGAATCAGGAAGAGCCTCGCTGAGCAGCATAAAAAAATATGCGCGCGCAACTGGCAAACGAGTAAAGATTACTTTAGTTTAATTGCTCAAGTTTTCGGAGGGATTCAAACGTGAACAAACTTAAACTTTACCTTGATACAAGCATTATAAGCCATCTTGAACAGATGGGAAAACCGAACGAGCAAGCGGATTGTCATGAACTGTTCGAGAAAATCAGAGGGGGCGAATATGATGTTTATGTTTCCTACGTCACAACCAGAGAAATAGACGATTGCCCTGAGCAGTTGCGAACTGTTCTTCGAGGTCATTTAGATAGTATAAACTATACTAAAATTGACGAAACGGAAGAAGTTATAGACTTCGCCGAAAAATTGATAGCCGCAGGGGTTTTGAAAAAACGAAGTCTTGACGACTGTCAACATATCGCGGCGGCTGTTACGGCAAAATGTGATATTGTTGTATCACTCAACTTCAGACATATAGTGAACCCAAAAACATCTAAGGGGGTTCGCACAATTTGTTTCAACGAAGGATATAAAATTATCGACATATACCCGCCAAAATCTTTGATAGAGGAGGATAACGAAGATGATTTATGATATTCCAAAACCCGAAATAATCGGACAGCTTACATTAGAGAATATTCGCAAAATCAGAGATTGGCACTATGAAGTATTGAAAGACGCGACACGCGAAGAACGCAGCGCCTTTTATAAAGAAGGCGTCGAACATTTTTATAAAGGCTACCCTATGCCTAGAACAATTCGTCCAGGTGAAGATTAACGAATAAGCCCCAACAAAATGCGGAGGGATCAATTTATTTGACAAAGCGGTTGACATCATTAAATACGAAGTAGAATAGGCAAGGAGAAATGTTAAACTTGTTTTATGAGCGTCATGATTGTTAAAGAAAGCTTCATCGTGGGTTAATAAGACAATTTACGGGCGCAAGTCGGCAACTTACCGTCGGCTTGCGCCCTTGGTTTCTTTGGCGTAATCATTTTGATTGACATATTTTTTTCTAAGTGATACTATCTTCATACTTCTTCATGTAGGATGTCATACAACTCGTTTTTACAAATCTTTATACGTTTATGTTCATCTGTTTTCAGTCTGCCTTATATAAGAGGAGAG
>BNVG01000157.1 GCA_025997935.1 Synergistales bacterium
AAAAAGAACAATCTTTTTCTTTCCCGCGTAAACCTCTGCCGGAGTTTTATCCTTTAAAGCTGCATGAGGTCGATGCTCGTTATAGTGCTCTATGTATTGGGCCGTCTCACGGCGGCAGGCTCGCGGGAAAGAAAAAGATTGTTCTTTTTATGAAGTAATAATCTTCAAATAATAAAGCTTAAAGATTGTTGATTTTTTGTCTTGACAAAGGGATCCACTTTAGGTGCGGAATGATATGAGCGAGCATTGGATTGACAGGGCTTAGTTCCAAATGAGTTACCGGCTATCGGTTCCGACTCGGACAAAGGCATGAGGATTTCAGACGTAGGCCTGTCTATTCCTCTAAAAACAGGCTTAGATCAGCGAGTGGCGTTCCATATAGAGCAACAGCACGAGCCAGACAAAGACTTGCCGCTGCGAATGTTTCAAGGATACTACCGCATGAGCGACCGTCTCAGTCTTCTCGTCGCTTCCTACGCCATACTGACGGGCAATATCAAGCCGGTGAACGCGTATAGTACATCATGTTACGGAACGGAACTGAATTTCAAATTCGGTGTTTATCATGTGGCAAGCGCCGATATGGAAGAATTGAAACGTGACGAGCGTGTATTTGCCGTGGTGATACTGGCGGCTAAAAGGATGCTCGACGCCGGTGAGAATCTCCAAGATCGGGGGAAATATTCGTTAGAACTTCTCAGCTTGACGAGAGAACGTGGCTACGATGTCGGCAAGATGAGAAACATTCAGAAGTTCATTTATCGTATATTGAGAATCGGGGACAAAAATATTGACCCAAAAGTGAGGGAGGTATGGAAAATGCAGCTTATTCCAATAGATGAAGCCGTAAGGGAAATTCAAATACGTGACGCGAAGGAAGAGGGTTTGGAAGAGGCCACATTTGAGATTGCGCGGAGAATGTTGGCTCGAAATGTGTCTGTTAGTGATATTATCGACTTTACAGGTCTCGACGAGGATGACATTCTGGCTTTAGGCTAAAATGACAACATAAACACGAATGCCGCAAAATCCGTTCTGCTCGTTGGACATGGCCGCACTCGTAAGATGATATAGAAATTACTGCCTTGTTAAGATACAACGAATATTGATTTACCGGCGAGAGGATGAGAGAAATGGAAACACGCGTTCGTTTCGCGCCCAGTCCGACGGGCGCTCTTCATATAGGCGGCGGTCACACGGCTCTTTTCAACTGGCTGTGGGCGCGACATACCGGGGGTAAATTTATCCTGCGTATAGAGGATACCGACTTGCAGCGCTCTACGCGGGAATACGAAGACACTATAATGTCCGGCATGGAGTGGCTCGGGCTTGACTGGGACGAGGGCCCCAACGTCGGTGGTTCGTTCGGCCCCTACAGGCAGTCCGAGCGTCTCGACATGTATCGCGAAAATGCCGAAGTCCTCGTAAAAGACGGTCGCGCTTATCGTGAGGACGACGCCATTATTTTCAAAGTCCTCCCTGGCTTAGACCTCTCCTTTGACGACGCGGTATATGGGCATATAGAGTCCAAGAGCGACGGACTGAAAGAGAGGGAGACGGAGGGGCTCAAGGACATTGTGATGATAAAGGGCGACGGTATGCCTACGTACAACTACGCCGTGGTTATAGACGACCATTTTATGAACATAACTCACGTCATACGCGGCGAAGACCATATATCCAACACGCCAAAACAGATGCTCCTTTATAAAGCCTTCGGCTGGGAGCAACCCGTGTTCGCGCACTTGCCGATGATTTTGGGCAAGGACAAGAAAAAGCTCAGTAAACGCCACGGCGCGACGAGCGTGTATGAGTTCCGCGATATGGGCTACATGCCGGACTCGGTGTTCAACTTTTTGGCGCTCTTAGGCTGGTCGGCGGGCGAGGACAAGGAGATATTCGACCGGCAGGAGGCTGCCAGGCTGTTCGAGCTTCACCGCGTTACGCGCAAAGCCGCCGTCTTCGACCCGGATAAGCTGAACCACATCAATCAGGAGCATCTGAAGCGCCTCGACCCGAAAACGAGGCTTGGCCTCATAAAGCCGTTTTGGATAGAGCTTGGCTTGCCGGTCGAGAAACATGACGACGACTATCTGGCCGCCGCCCTGACTCTTATGGGCGGGCGCGGGCAGACCGCTAAGGAGATGGCCGCTTTCTCGGACTATTACGTTTCGTTCGAGCCGGTAAAAGAGCGGTATAAACCGGAAGGCGTGACGAGCGAGCAAGCCGCGAGACTTAAAGATTTTTTCGCGTCCTTGCTGGGCGAGGTCGATTGGAAAGCCGAGACGCTTGAGACGCGCGCCCGCGCGTGGGTAGAGGAAAATGGCGTCAAGATGAAGGACTACGCCATGCCATTGCGTTTTGCGCTGACCGGCATGAAGGTCAGCCCGGGGGTTTTCGAGGTGGCGGAGCTTCTCGGACGCGGCGAGGTCAGGAAGAGACTCGAGCATTATGGGTTTGCGTAGTATTGTGATACAATCAAGTTATATTTAATCTGCTTAAAATTTCGACAAAACGGAGGCGAATGACGATGGAAGTTCGTTTTGTAACGCGCGGAACGGAAATCGACGCGGGATTAAAGAGTTATATGGAGGGCAAGATATCGAAGCTGGCCAAGTTCTTCAGCAAGATACCGAACGCCCAGGTGCTCGTCACTTTCAATAAGGGAACTTTCAACGTCGAGACGACGGCTAACGCCAACGGCGTTATGCTTCGCGCCGAAGAGAGGTCGCATGAGCCGCGCAAGGCGTTCGATCAGGCGTTAAAGGGACTCGAGCGTCAGATTAAGCGGCACAACTCATACCTCAAAGACAAGAGTCAGTTCAGCGGCGGAGAAGATTTCTCCTTCAGTATCGAGGGCGACGACGCGCCAAAAGAGGTCTTTGATTCCGGAAACGACCCCGTCATAGAAAAGGTAAAGAAAGTCCCCCTCTATCCGATGAATGAAAAAGAAGCCATTATGCAGATGGAACTCGTGGGGCACAGCTTCTTCCTGTTCCAGAACGGCGAGACCGGCGACATCAACCTTGTCTATAAGCGTAAAGACGGTGGCTACGGACACATTGTGCCCGTAAAGTAGTATATTGAACATTCAAAAACTCAAACTCGAGACGACGGACGCCTTGTCCGCCGTCTCTGAGTCTTTAGTTTTAGAGTGCCATGAGTCTCTTTCATCCACCCAAACCCGCGCCCACGAGCTCGCCAAGAATGGCGCTCCATCCTCAGCGCTCGTCGTATCCCTCGCCCAGACCGCCGGGCGCGGACGTCTCGCGCGCGAGTGGAAAAGTGAGAGGAGCGCCGGGATTTATTTTTCTATTCTTTTTCGTCCTTCCATATCTCCAAAAAACGCCTATCTCGTCAATATAGCGGCGGCTCTCGCCGTCGCGGACGCCGCGAAGTCCGTTCTCGGGGCAGAGCTTGGCATAAAATGGCCGAACGATTTGCTTATTAAAGACGCGTTGGGAGAATGGGGCAAAGTCTGCGGCATTTTGTCGGAGAGCGCGTTCAAAGGCCGGACGATAGACTATTGCGTCACGGGCATAGGGATAAATTTACGCCCCTCCCGAAAGGGCGAAAATTTTCGCGTCAAAGCGGGCTGGCTATTCGAGGACAAAACACCGGATGAAAAAACGACGGCGCTTTTGCTGTCGGGCGTTTTGGGTTCTTTTTTTAACGGGCTTGACGCGCTCCTCGCGGGTTCTGATGACCTGCTCGAAAGATACCGCGAAAAATGCGTGTCCATAGGACAGACAATAAATTTGGTTTACTTTTGGAAAGAATCAGGCGTCGAGGGGGTGGTTGTGCATAACCTCTCTTTTGACGCCTCGTTTTTGCCGGAGATGGCGCAGGGGACTTTTTTGTGGTGGTGCTCGATGAGGG
>BNVG01000158.1 GCA_025997935.1 Synergistales bacterium
GCCGTTAAGAGTGTTGACCACAACATATCTTACGAGATCGTCTTCGTCGAGGATTGCGGGCGTGACGGTTCGTGGGATAAAATGTGCGAGTTGTCCGCTAAAGACCCATGTCTAAAAGCGGTTCAATTGAGCCGCAACTTTGGTCAGCACCACGCGATAAACGCCGGAGTGTCGTTGACTACCGGAGACTGGGTTGTGGTTATGGACTGCGATTTGCAAGACCCACCGGAGGAAATTCCCCGTTTGCTTTCCAAGGCTTTAGAGGGAGGCTACGATATAGTCTGCGCCCGGCGCGGGAAACGCAAGGACCCCCTTTGGAAACGCCTAACGTCCCGTATTTTTGTGGCGGTTTTTAACTGGTTGTCAGGCATGTCTTATGATCCTCAAGTCGCTAATTTTCGTATTATTTCAAAACCTGTGAGAGACGCGTATTTAAGCATGGAGGAAAGTACATCCCTCTTCGGCGGACATTTGGAATGGTTGGGCTTCAACGTCGGATATATAGATATTCAACACCAGGAACGCTTCAGCGGAAAAAGCTCGTACTCCCTCAAGAAGCTGTTCAAATTGGCGGCCAATATAATCGTGGCGTACTCAAACAAGCCGCTCTATATGTCTATAGCAGTCGGGTTCTTTATGACGGCTTTCTCGGGCGCTTACGCCTTGTATCTCGCGCTCCGAAAATATTGGGGCGGAATAAACTTAGACGGTTGGGCCGGCATGATGGTTTCGATATGGTTTTTGGGAGGCATGATCATCGGAAACCTTGGCATAATCGGTCTCTACCTCGGTAAAGTTTACGATGAGACAAAAAAACGCCCGACATATGTTGTGGCGCGCGCCGTAAATTGCAACCCAGGCATTAGTTCCAAACGCTGTAATCAACAACATTCCATATAGAGTTTTCGCTCTTGAATCTTGTTGTATTCTGACCTTATCAATTACGTTTGGCAACTCTCTTTAGAACGACGGAGAAAATGGGGAGGCGCGGCGATGTTTTCATTAGTCAAAAAATACCAAAACTACATACTGCAAACAGCGTATGTAGTGCTTGCGTTTATCGCCTGTGTTGTTATTTATGGTGTTGTTATAGCAAACCTGACCGGCTACAGGCTGGTCGATTTTCGTGTTGCGCGGACGCTTAATGACGCTTGCGGTTATTTTCACGAAATTGACACTATTTCTAAAATCGGGGTTTTCAGCAAAGCGGCGGGTTATAATGGTTATTACTTTAGCGGTGGCAAAGATTCGGTTGCACGGATAGGTTTTTATGGGGCGCATGGGCTATTCGCAATACTCCCATATTTACCGCTTACATGGATATTGGGCTGGAATTATACCACGCCGCTATTTGCAAATTTGGCGTTTCTGTTCATTGGGGTTTTAACAATTTGGTTTTGTACGCTGAACCTAAAAAAGACGCTGATTGCCCTTGTCTGTACTTTTACTTTCGTACCGTTATTAATATATTTGCCAACAATGATGATTGAACTTTCTCTTTATGGATTTGCGCTTGCGCTTGTCGGGTTGTTTGAACTGTTAAACCTACGAGGACAGGACAGGACAGGACAGGACAGGACAGGACAGGACAGGACAATTATACCATACTTCGTGACCTACGTTGTGATTTTCTTTTATTGCTCTATGCGTATTAGTAACTTAGTTTTTTTCATTCCGTTTTTTATTCTTTATGCCATGCGTTACAAAGATATAAAACGATGTGTGATTTATGTGGAAATTACCTTGGGTTTACTCGCGGCTTTGTATTACGTTAACGGTTTGATGTCCGCGCCGTATAGTTCGTTTATCAACTCGCTTATCGCAACGGCTGAAACCGATCTTGGCGTGGCGTTTGGGATGCTTTTATCGCACTTCCGCGGAAGTTTATTGGCGGCCTTTACGTTTAACGGAAGCCTTCTTTCGTATATGAGGCTAACATTGTTTTTAATAACGGCTGTATGTATCATTATTGGCGTATATAACGCACAAAAAATGCAGATAGACTTCGTTTCGGCTTGCTGTGGGTTGCTGCTCTCCACGATATTTTTGATTGTTGCGTTTCTGTATGATATGTTCGATTGGCGAGATTTTCGCGTGTTTGCTCCGATACTGCTCTTTGTAATTGTATTCGCGGCAATGAACTACCGTACCGCAAAACATCTTGCTGTTTTCGCCGTGGCTTGCCATCTTCTTTACTTCAATTATTTAGGCGGTAATTTGTCTACAACTGTTACGCATTTTGGAGAACCTTACGCACCGGTATTGACAGTTGAGAAAATAAAGTTTGATCCCAACACAGACAACCGTTGGGACAACACAGTATTGATTGACTTCGGTTACGACACGTTAGGTCATGAATTTGACCCGGGTATTGGTTTAATATTGAGAATGTCCGACAGTGCTGATTATACAAAAGAAAAATACTTGTTGCGCCGAAAACCATTGCTTGATGAACATTATTATGTTTTGGAAGCAAGGGATGAGGTTGGTTATCTATATGTACGCAAGTAATATAGATACATTAAGGTGGGGAAAAGATGTTTGATTATATATCCATGAAATACGATCTTTCAAGGAAGCGGACGATATTTGCCCTGATTGCTTTCACTGTTCTGTTTGCGTTGAATACCTGGTTTTTTTATGCGCAATCGGTAGGGGGTTTTCAAACCGATCTTCCTGCACATATTCACGGAGCGCTTAGTGGTTCTTCCTATTCCATTGTCTCCATAGTCATGAAATTTCTGTACACAATTTGGCCTAACACTATGTCGATAGCGGTTTTCCTGAGTTTTGTAAGTATTTGGTCTATTTGCGTGACTTGGGCGCTTCTGCGATATCTCGCGCCGGATGTATCCTCGGCGTTGTTGTTGCTTGTCGCGTGGATGTGCAATTTTGAAATGAGCCTGTATATTCCGTCGGTCGGGCCGATGTACTTGGGTTCGTTTAGCTCCGGAGTATGGCATAATTCAACTTACTTAGTTCTGAAACCCTTCGCCGTACTTACGCTGTTATATTTTCTGAAGGCACATGAGCTATATCTGCAAAAAATGCCGTGGAAAGAGTGGTTGTGTTTTACGGGTCTTCTTACCTGTTCCGCGATGGTCAAACCCAGTTTTTTTGTAAGTTTTGTTCCGGCTATGGTGATAGTTTTGCTGTGGGATTTGATTGATGGCGGCCATCTGCGATTGCGATATAGACGGCGGTCGGTCGTTTTGCAGTGGAAAAGGGAGTGCTTGTCCGCATTATGGTTTGCTTCCGGTATAATTCCCGCTGTGGCGATTGGTATAGTACAGTCGTTCATTTTGTTTGATTCATCCAATGCTGTTGGCTTTGGTTTGTTCACCGTCATGTCTCATTTCAGCAAATACCCTATTGAGGCTATTGCAAAGTCTCTGGCTTTCCCGCTTCTGGGTTTATTTTTCTGCGCTTGGGCGCTAAGGAATCGCGCGGCTTTACGGGTGGTATGTCTCAATGTTTATTTTGCTTTCTTTTATTACAGTTGTCTGTATGAAACAGGAGACCGGAAGTTTCATGGCAATTTTGGATGGGGCGCTCTTATCGCCACGTTTCTTATCTTTATAATTGCAGCCGCTGCGCTGTGTCGCTGGAGCGTCGAAAATTATTCTGACAATTGCGGGGGGGGGGGGGGGGGGGTTATAAAACGGACTGTGTCTTCTTCCTGGGTGGCATCACGGTGTTTTTTTTTAATTCCTTCTGATAGTCCCGGCTTGTCGACTGCTGTTTCGTCGCATTCTTGTCCTTTGTT
>BNVG01000159.1 GCA_025997935.1 Synergistales bacterium
AATGTATTAGCACTCATATATACAGAGTGCTAATACAAAACCGGAGGACATAAGCTATGCTGACGGAGAGGCAATTGGGGATCGTTCTGGCTGTGGTCTACGACGGACAGCGCACTGATGGACGGCATGGCTTATGTTATCCTCTCAGAAGGCTTGCAAAATCAAGCATTTATGGATAAATTCTGCATAGGCTTCGACAGCGCTCACATGCCGCCCGGCATGGAGGGAGAAGAAAACTATAAAGATTACGTCTTGGGAAAATATGACAGCGTAGCCAAAACACCCGAGTGGGCAAGCGATATAACAGGCGCGCCGGCGGACGCCGTGCGAAGCCTCGCCCGCAAATACGCCACGCTTCGCCCCGCCGCGCTTCTTCAGGGTTACGGGCCTCAGAGAAACGCCAACGGCGAGCAAACCGTGCGAAGCGGTACGATGCTGGCCTGCCTCACGGGCAACGTCGGCATACCGGGCGGAAACGCCTGCGGCTACGGACTTGTGCCGCTGCCAAAAATACCCAAAATACCGGCGTTCCAAAACGCGTACGGCGGCAAAATACCGGTGTTTTTATGGACGGACGCTATACTGAGGGGCGCTGATATGACGGAGCGCGACGGCGTGACGGGCGTTCCAAAACTCGATACGCCCATAAAACTGATATTCAACTTAGCGGGCAATATGCTTATAAATCAACACTCCGACATCAACCGCACGACGCGCATATTAAAGGATACAAGCATGTGCGAGTTTATTGTATGCTCTGACCTTTTCATGACGCCATCGGCAAAGTTCGCGGATATTCTGCTACCCGGCACGTCGATGTTCGAGAACGAGAATATATGCGTACCGTGGCGTGAGGGAAACTACATATTATATTGCAACAAAGCCGTAGAGCCTCTCTACGAGAGCCGTTTCGAGTACGACTGGCTATCTGACGTCGCGCGCGAGCTTGGGGTTTATGACAAGTTCACCTTTGGCGGCAAAGATTTGCACGCGCTTCTTGAGGACAGCTACAACAAAACGCGCATAGAGCTAACGGGCAGGGAGGATATGCCCGACTTCGAGACTTTTGCGCGGGATGGCATTTATCGCTACAGGAAAAAACCGCAGTACATAGCGTTTGCGGACAACATCAGCGACTTTGAAAACCACCCCTTCCCCACTCCGAGCGGCAAGATAGAGATTTTCTCGCCTCGCCTCCTGTCTAAGGGCAACCCCTCCGAGATTCCGGCGATACCCAAATACACTCCGGCTTTTGAGGGGCCCGGCGACCCGCGCTTCGCGAAATATCCCTTGCAGCTTGTCGGATGGCACACAAAACGCCGCACGCACTCCATACACGACAACAATCCGGGCCTTGAACGGCTCGAACCCCACAAAGTATGGATAAACGAGGCTGACGCAAGCAGTCGCGGCATCCGTGACGACGACGAGGTATTTGTATTCAACGACAGAGGGAAAATAAAAATAAGGGCGCGCGTCACGGACAGAGTCGTGAAAGGCGTCTTGGCCATATCGCAGGGCGCGTGGTACACTCCGGGCGCGGACGGCACAGACTTGCGCGGCTGCGTCAACACTATCTCCACGTCGCGCCCGACGCCTTTGGCCAAAGGCAACCCGCAGCACAGCAATCTTGTGGATATAGTGTTAGCGTTACCTGAGCAAAATATCAACTTGCAATTATCCATACAATATAGTAAATTATGGTAGAATTTCTGTGCTGTTTTAGCGAGCGAAACTCTAAAGCCCCTGCGGCGGCTCTGACTGAACGAACACAAAAATCTGTTTCGGGGTAACTAAGGAGGATCATATCATGTGGAAGAATATCAGTATAATGTCAAAGCTGGTTTTAGGTTTTGGTTTATTGCTTGTGATTTTTATCATCGCCGTCGCCATAACATTGAGCGATATACGCGAAACGGACGACTACTCAATCTTCGTCAGCGACCTCGTCGTCCCGGCCATGTTGGCGGGTAGCGATATGGAGCGCGACACATACGAGGCTTTCCTGGCCGTGAAGGATGTGCAGTACACGGAAAGCCCCGAGGCCATAGCCTCAGCCAAAGAAAAATTGACCACAGTTCAAAAGCGGCTTGACGATCTTGCCGCGCAAAACAAGGCTGAGCCCACCCTGAAAGGCCCCGCCCACGTAGTGCAGACCGTAACCCCCATATTCAGAAATTACCTTGACCTTGTAACCCGCACCTACGCCGCCGCCGAGAAGAAGAACAAAATGCTGGAGCAAATGATTTTGTCCGGCATCGAAGTGGCCAAGCTCACGGACGACACCGCGAAAACGTTGCGGGCAGTGATGGACGACGCCATAGGCAACGTCAGCAGTGAAGAGCTCAAAGCCATGAGCCGGTTGCGGGCCGTCGCCTCCGACGTTCAGTCTCAGACGCTGAATGTACGCGTCCTGATAAACGCGGCCATTGTCAGCAAGGACACCGACCGAATGAAGACGTACGACGCTTTGCTCAAGGCGGTAGAAGCCGAAATACAAGAACTTCTGCGGGACGTCCAGACGCCTGAGCTTAAAGCGGAGATAAACGCTCTCTCCGCCAGTATCAAGACTTACAAAGAAAGTATTGACGTATTCATCGCGTCCTACGTCGAGCTGAACGAACTGACAAAGACTCGTGGGCCTATTATGGCCACCCTCAACGTGGAGAGTAGCAACGCTTCGATGATGTCCGCCCAGCGCGTCCAGGAGTTGTCCAGGCTGAACGTCACAAATTTGGCCCGTTCCATATTGACTCTCTATGTCTCAACGGTTGCAGCCGTTGTCCTGGGATTGGCGATAGCTTTCTTCATCGCGAGGAGCATAGCCAAACCGCTCAAGAATATAGTAAAGTTGGCCGAGCGCGCCAAAGCCGGCGACCTCACCATAGTATTTGACGACTTTCATTACAAGGGAACCGACGAACTCGGGGAAATTTCCGCGGCTATTTCCGAGATGATAGAGTCTCAAGAGCAAAGCATGGAGGGCGTCGTAGGCGTCGCCAACAACCTCGCCGCAAGCGCCAACAACCTGTCCGCCATATCCGAGGAAACCAACGCATCCATGGAAGAGGTCAAGGCTTCGATAGACCAGGTCTACACGCTCTCCGAGTCCAACGGCGAGGCTTTAGAACAGAGCAACGCCGGCGTCGAGGAGATGAGCGCGGGCGCGGACACCGTGGCCCAGTCGGCCACAGACAGCGCGGCCTTCTTAGCTCAGACCACGGACGCCGCGAGCAAGGCCATCGCTACCGTGGACGCCGTCATCAGCGGAATGCGTAACGTAGACAAAAACTCCAAGGAAAGCGAGACAAAGACGCGCCAGCTCGTGGAATCAGTCCAGAACGTCAGCGGCTTCGTCTCAGTCATCACCGGCATAGCCGACCAGACGAACCTCTTGGCTCTGAACGCCGCCATAGAAGCGGCAAGGGCGGGCGAGGTCGGGCGAGGCTTCGCGGTAGTAGCCGAGGAAGTACGCAAGCTCGCTGAGGAATCGGCCAACGCGGCTCAGAACGTCAATAACATCATCGTCGAGCTTCAAAGCGGCGCAACCGCAAGTATCAAGGCCACCGCAGAGGCGGGGCGCCTATTGGGTGAAACCCTTACTCACGCGGAACAGGCTCAGATGGAGTTGGACAACGCCACAAAAGAGATAAACAAGGCCAACGAGTCCATCCAGAACATAGCGGCCGTGGCCGAGGA
>BNVG01000160.1 GCA_025997935.1 Synergistales bacterium
CACGGGCATCTCAATGGTTTGCTCGTAAGTCTTGTCCACTCCGCCTTCTTTCCAGTCGGTCTTGACTCTGTATACCGCCGTCCGCGAAACTGCCCGTCACCATAACGCTGAAATCGCCCGCGGGCGACAAACCATTTAAGGGCGAAATAGCTCTGGCCCTGGTGGACGACGGCGTGCTTGGGCTTACGTCTTTCAAAACACCCGATCTTCTGGGCTGGTTTTTAGCTCCGCGTCAGATGAACTCAAACGGCTACGACGTGTACGACCAGCTCATGCCGCTCGAGTCCCGGAATACGGAGATAATGCACCCGTCTGGCGGCGTTCCGCGCGACGCTATGGCGGCGTTCGCGATGTCCTCTAAGGCTCAGAGGTTCAAGATTCTCTCGATTTTTGAGGGGTTCTTGAGCAGCGACGAAAACGGCGTCATCAAAACCGAGCTGACGCTTCCCGAGTTCAGCGGTCGCGGGCGTCTTTTCGCGGTAGCGACCAGCGGCTCCCGCTTCGGCAACGCTGAGAGCATGGTTCAGATAGCCCGAGAAATCGTGACGGAGGCCGATTTACCGAGGTTCGCCGCGCCGGGAGACCTGTTCTCCGTGCCGGTTACGTGCTTCAACACGTCGGACGAGGCCAAAGACGTGACTATCACGCTTTTCACGGAGGGCGCGCTCGCCGCTCAGGGCGCTGATAAGCCATTATCCCTGACGGCCTCGGTGCGAGCCAAAAGCAACTATGTATGGAACGTCAAACTTCAGGCAACTCAGCCCGGTACGGCGGTATACAGAGTCAAGACCGACTGGAAAGAAGGCGGAGTGGACAAGACTTACGAGCAAACCATTGAGATGCCCGTGCGTTCCCCGTTTCCCGTGGTTACGCTGAGTGGTTCGGGGTTCTTCCGCGACGGCGAGACGAAAACGGACTTGAGCGCGGCCAAAAACTCACTGTCGAGTTCCGTCGTCGGCAAATTTACTATGGCGGAAACTCCATTGGCTGAGCTTACAAGAGCTGTGAATTTCTTGGCCAATTATCCCTATGGGTGCCTTGAGCAGACCATTTCGTCGGCCTGGCCGTTCGTCGTATTGCCGGACGGCTTGGCTGAGATAGACCCGCTCCTGTTTCAAAGCGACGCCGTGAAGCGCAAGTTGGAGAGCGCGCTTATAAAGGTGCAGGGGATGCAGCTTTATGACGGGTCGTTTGCCCGCTGGGCCGGCGACGGGGAGCCTTACAACTGGGGCAGCGTCTACGCCGCGCACTTCTTGGTGGAGGCCCGCAAGGCCGGTTTCGACTACCCGGAGGAAATGCTGAACGGCGTTTTGGTCTGGCTCAAGCAATTTATGGCGTCACAGCCGGCTATTCCAGCCGCCCCAGACTACGTTCAGGAGAGCGTATTGAGAGCGGACTTTACGACCAAGGCTTACGCGGTTTACGTGCTTACGCTTGCCGGTGAAAAACCTTTGGGTTGGCTGCACCATCTCAAAGAAAACGAGTCACAGATGTGGCCGAGTGGCCGTATATGGTTGGCCGGAGCCGCGTCTTTGATGGACGGGCGGGCTGACGCGTTGCGCGAGCTTGACAACGTCCAGAGCGGCGTCGCGGGCGCGTCGGAAGCGCCGTCGTCTCCGGGCTATACGCTTGAATCCGAAGTGCGGAACAGCGCGCAACTTTTATCTCTTTGGAGCGCGGTCGAGCCGGGGAGCGACGAGGCGGCTGGCCTCGCGCAGAGACTCTTGAGCTGGGGGCGCGAGAACAAATGGTACAGCACTCAGGAGAACGCGACCGTCGCTATGGCGCTCGGGCGCTATATCCTGAATAGCGGACTCGGATTGAGTGCGGACGGCAAAAACACGCTTTCGGCGGAGTTGACGGACGACGACGGGCGCAATATAGCGTCTTTCGGCGGCGGAAAGACCACGACGCTCGACGTTAGTGATCTGCCGGACGGAGTCTTGTCTATTCGGTCACAAGGCAACGGGCAGGGATACTACGCCTGGACTGTCACGGGTACGCCTATTGCCGCGCCTAAGCCCGAGAAAAAAGGCATGTCGGTGGATTATATTTGGTCTGACAGAGACGGCGCGGTTCTGCCTAAGAACGAACCCCTTGCACAGGGAACGGAGGTCGTCGTGACCCTTGTTATTACCCCCTCTCTTCCCATTAGTGACGTGGCCGTCTCCTGCCTCCTGCCATCTGGATTCGAGATAGAGAACCCGCGCCTGCTGGGCACGGGAGAAAGCGAGCCTTACGGACTGAGACGCGATATGCGCGACGACAGGATGCTCTTCTTCATCAACAATATAATCAGCGGTCCGAGGATAGTCAGGTTTAGAGTCCGCGCCGTTACGAAGGGCGCGTTTGTCATCCCGCCCGTCGCGGCCGAGGGGATGTACGACGCGGGCGTTCGGTTCATCGGAAACTCCGAAGGTAGCGTCGTCATTCGGTAAATTATCAAATTATCGCGCTTTCGCAAAAAAATCGACCGACGGATTTAGCCGCCGGTCGATTTTTTTGCCTTGATTATTCCTGACCTTTTTATTACAATGAAACAGGCGAAAAAATATTTAACACAGGGAGGTGGCCTGAACGTATGCCAAACCTGACGCGCGAGATAGAACGTTATATCAATGAGCTTTTCGGGGAGGAGGACGAGTCGGCCGTATCCTTGAGGCGCAAAGAATTAGCCGAGTCTTTCGGCTGTGTCCCAAGTCAGATAAACCACGTCCTGCGTAGCCGTTTTACGCCGGAGCGCGGTTTTCTGGTCGAAAGTCAAAGGGGCGGGCATGGTTATATCCGTATTATAAGGTTGTCTTACAAAGACCCCGAAGAACGGCTGAGTCATATAGAGGATATAGTAGGCGAAACCTTATCGCAGAGCGACGTCAAAAAACTTCTTGCTAATTTACAGGAGCGCGGCCTTATCGACGCGCGGGAGAGGCTGATTATCGAGGTCGTTCTGAGGCATGAGGAGGAGCTTGGAGTAACCGAGTTCGACCTTTCGCCTTACAAGCGCTCTAAAATTCAAGCCGATTTGCTGAAAAAAATTCTGAGAAGTTTGATGTTAGCTTAGAAAATTTAACGCAGAAAATTTAGCGTAAAGAGGACAAACACAAATGTGGCAATTTTTTACCGAACGCGGAAAGAAAGTCATTCAATTGGCTCATCGCGAAGCCCTGAAGATGGGGCATAACGTCATCGAGCCCGAACATATCCTTTTGGGGCTCATTTACGAGGGTGGGGGAGTGGGTTATCAGGCCCTGGCGGCTCTTGGATTAGACATGAACACCGTCCGCACGCAAATCGAGGAGGCTATGGGGCGCTCTCAGCCTACGCTCACACTTGTGGACTTGCCGCTCAGCCCGAGAGTCAAAAAGGCCCTTGAAATATCCATGAGAGAGGCGCGTAACATGGGCGTCAACTACGTCGGCACTGAGCATATTTTGCTTGGCATACTTGGAGACGCGACCAGTATGGTGTCTCAGTATTTTTTGACTATGGGCGTAGACGCTCCGGCCGTACAAAAGCAGATAATGACGATTCTCTCCGACGGAGGAGCCGGGGTGTCCAAACCGGGCGCCGAGCCGCTTATCGACCGCCTCAAGAAGAAGGGAAAGGCAAAGACCCCTACGCTCGACCAGCTTGGCGTCGATTTGACGCAAAAGGGACGCGACGGAGAGCT
>BNVG01000161.1 GCA_025997935.1 Synergistales bacterium
CCCGCGTTCAGGATGGATTTTGTACAAAAAGAACATGGCTCGTCCGTGCAGTAGAGCGTCGCGCCCTCTGTGCTGATACCCATGCGGGCGGCTTGGGCTATGGCGTTGCCCTCCGCGTGAGAGCCGCGGCATATCTCATGGCGCTCCCCCGACGGGACGCCGAGCGATTCTCTGAGACACCCTATGGAGAGGCAGTGAGCCGTGCCCCTCGGCGCGCCGTTGTAGCCCGTGCTGACAATCTGGTTGTCGCGCACCGCGACGGCTCCGACGTGACGCCTTATGCAAGTGCTTCTCATAGACGCCATCATCGCTATCGACATAAAATAAACATCCCACTCCGGCCTGTCTCCGTTTATATTCACGCGCTCACACCTCCTGAATTATGGACATTATAACAGCCAATAGCGTAAAATACAGACTCACGCTAAAAACCAAAACTTACAGGAGGCGCGTCGTCATTAAAAATCTGATATTGGTGTTTGTGGCGTTATTCTTATGCGTAGAGCAAGGGCCGCTTGGCGACGAGCGCTCACGGTGGGGCATAGCCTCGGGAGATCCTTTTGTCAAAGAGGTCGCCTTGACCTTTGACGACGGGCCGAGAGAAAAGGGAATGCCGGAGCTGCTCGCCGCGCTGTCAAAACTCGACGTCAAGGGCACGTTTTTTCTTGTGGGGAAGTTCGCTGAGCGTTACGCCGATACGACGCTCTCAATTAGCCGCGCCGGGCACGAGATAGAAAACCACAGTTACACTCACCCTAAGCTCTACGAGCTCTGGACGGAAAAGATAATGCGCGAGGCCGAACGCTGCAACGAGGTTATGGAGGCGCTCGACATAAGGACTCCGCGCTTTCTGCGCCCGCCCGGGGGCGGTTTTAACCTGAAGATTTTCTATGGCTTACGAAGGATGAACATGAAGTTGGGGCTCTGGAGCGTAAATAGCGCCGACTACACGGGCAAGAGCGCGGAGCGAGTGGCTGCGGACGTGTTAAAAAACATTCGTCCGGGGGCGATTATACTGATGCACTCCGGCGTCCCTGCGACAGTGGAGGCGTTACCGGAAATAGTCGGGACGCTCAGAGCGCGGGGATACCGATTTGTGACGCTACAGGAGCTGTGGGACGGCGGGGTGGCATAAAATAAGAAATGGAGGTGTATAAATCATGCGGACAAACATAGTGATAGATGACGGCATCATGGCAAAAACCATAGCCGTTTCCGGCATTAAAACAAAGCGTGAACTTGTTGAAACGGCTATTGTGGAGTTTATTCGGAGTAGGGAACGAAAGAACTTGCTTGATTTGTTCGGCTCGAATTTGATAGCGGAAGATTATGACTATAAATCTTTGAGATATGGCAGCCATGATACTAAGATAATGAGCGGTATAAGCCCATAAAAGTGTGATCAATAACCCCGACAGCCTTCTTGAACACGTTGTTATGATAAAATACGGCTGTTTGTTCTATTTTGTGAAGCATAAGGGGGCGATATTATGGGGCTGTTGGATATGATACTTGGACGACCAAGACAAGATACGCAACCAGCCGTCCTGACAATCCTGCCATCTGCCGCCGTGACCGAAATCCAAAATGGGCGCTTGCCGCAAATCAATACAAAAACACTCTTCCTAAAAACAGGCGAGATTTGCCATTATATAGACAAGGCGATTCTGCTCAAGGAAAAAGTCAAAAAGAGCTACGTCAGAAAAGGCGGCGGATTCAGTGTGCCGGGTCTGTTCAAGGGTATGCGCATAAATATGAACAACGGACGGACGGATGTGCAAGAAAACATAATAACCGAACAATTCCGTGGGATACTATACATTACAAATAAACGCATGGTATTTCAAGCAAGCAGCAATGCCTTCGATAAGCTGCATACTGGCTTGACCGCTATTGCCCCATACTCAAATGCCATTGAGTTACAATACGGCGAGAAAAGCTATTGCCTGCTTGTGCCGGACGGCGGCGTCATAAGCGCCGTGATGGATTTATTGCATTAGGAGGTTTTCACAATGGATGGTCTATTGAAAACAGGGTCGATTATGACGACGGAAAGCGGAAGCGAATATAAAATAAAACGCCTGCTCGGCGCCGGAGGACAGGGTGAAGTCTACGAGGTCGAGAGCGGGAAGAAAACATACGCCCTAAAATGGTATTTCAAAAAATCGGCGACAAGCGCTCAGAAATCCATATTGGACAACCTTATAGCAAAAGGCGCGCCTGACACTTCTTTTCTATGGCCGCAAGATTTGATATTCAATTATCCGGGCGAGCCATTTGGATATATCATGGAGCTGCGTCCTCCCCACTTCAAAAGCATCGTCGATATGATGAAACGTAAAGCGGAGCCGAGCTTTAGGTCGTTGTGCAGGGCGGCTTTCAACCTGACAAGCGGTTATCAGAAGCTCCACGCTATGGGATACAGCTACCGGGATATATCTTTCGGCAACCTGTTTCTCGACCCCAACAACGGCGCTGTCCTGATTTGTGACAACGACAATGTATCAGCCGAAGATAACGCCGGAGTTTACGGAACGCCGCGCTTCATGGCTCCGGAAATTATACTCGGAAAAGGCAAGCCCTCCAGAAATACCGACTTGTACTCGTTGGCCGTTTTATTGTTCTATATGTTCATGATGAGTCATCCATTGGAGGGCAAATTAGAGGCGGACATCAAATGCATGGATGTCCACGCTATGAACCAGTTATATGGAAGCAAGCCATTGTTTATCTATGACCCACAAGACAAAAGTAACCGCCCCGTGCCGGGTTATCAGGACAACGCCATCATATATTGGGATTTATACCCAAAGCTGCTCAAAGACCTGTTCATCGAGTCTTTCACCACGGGTCTTGGCCAACCAAGCAGGCGTGTGACAGAAAGGCAGTGGCTTGACGTGTTTTCCAATATGACATTTGGCATTACCTACTGTTCATCTTGCGGCGCGGAGGTGTTTTTTGATGAAGAAAAATCAAAAAGCAATGTGGCGCATACCTGCTGGCATTGCCAAAAACCCGTTACCATGCCGTTATCTATCGCCATCGGCAGAAGCCGCGTTTTGCTTATGAACGATACGAAGCTCTATTCGCACCATACAAAAGGCGATTACGACATTGAGACTGTTGTAGGTTCTGTCGTACAGAACCCCAATAACCCAAAACTTTGGGGTATTCGAAATGAAAGCTCTGACAACTGGACATATATCAAGGCGGATGGCGCGCAAGCGCCCATTGCGCCCGGCAAAACAGCGGCTATCAATAAGGACGCTAAGATTGATTTTGGACAGTCGATAGGGAAATTTATCTCCTTATAAAGACTCTATAACTATGGAAAAGATTTTGCGCGAAATCGTAGAAAAATATAACGACGCCTTAGACGACCGGCAAAGGCTGAAAGCTCTGTTGATGGATTATTTCCCCAAAGACAGGGTAAACTGTAATTTACTGCTGATGGCTTACGATGAGAAAATATATACCGGGCTGAAAAGTATCAAAACTCTAAACCGGATGATTTTTAACCGTTGCGTATCCAGAATCACCGTAAATTATGGCGTAGCCAAAGAGCTTGCGGAGTCGGCTGTTTTGGCGTGGGCTTATGCGCTTGACGTTGATGTTGATGAAAAGCAGAATACGGAGA
>BNVG01000162.1 GCA_025997935.1 Synergistales bacterium
GCTTCCCTTGCCTTTCGTAAGCACTATCAACAACGACCTCTCTAAAAGCCTGATGACAAATTTTAACGTTGATATGTGGAGCGTTACAAGAGGCGCGGCTGTTGCGGTTTTGATAAATTCGTTAATTGCATACATTCATCAGTTGTTTTGCGACCCAAGCGAATACGGTTCACGTAAGCTGTACGAGGTAAAGACACGAAAAATACTCAAGTATTCCAATCTGATAGCCTCAGCAAGCAATGTAATATATGTGGCTATTAGTAAAGATATGAAAAAACTTGATGTTGGTGGTCTTATTGTTACTATTTATCGATTGATTACCGATACCAAATTTATCAGGCAAGTTAAAGAAGATTTTATCTTCGGATCATATAAAGACATGATTATGGGAGACGATGCCGTATAGCGTATTGATCATTCAACCATTTTCTCTGTTACGCTCCGCATACCACAGCAGTTGCTCGCGGTCTTTAATCTTATCGGGCAATGCCGTAAGGTACGACCACATTAATTGTGCAGACAGTGTCTGCACAATTTCAGCTTCGGAAGAAGTCCGCGCAAAATTCGCCATATACTTCATTTTGCATTTTATTGTAGCCAGCGGCTCGTAAGTGAGCTTGTATTAAGCCTTTCCGCAGTGGGAAATATATCTTTACAAAAAATGGGAAAACTCAAATTTTAAGCGCCTCTTGACAAGTAAACCAAGATAAGATTCAGTTTTTCGACTATACTCGAAAAACTGTAAATAATTTTTCAAATTTCGAGTATACTATTTTTTGAGGTGGTATGCCGTGAAAAACAGAGATGCATATCTGAGACAACTGATACTCTTCCGAGATAAATCGCCAATCAAAGTAATAACAGGTGTGAGGCGTTGCGGAAAGTCCACGCTTCTCGACCTGTTCGAGCAATACCTTCTTGACGACGGTGTCTTTATGGAATCCATAATTCGCATGAATTTCGAGTCTCTTGATTTTGACGACATCAAAAACTACAAAGATCTGCATAAACGTGTCAGAGAGCGTCTCGACCACTCCGCTACTCGCGCCATGAACTATGTTTTGCTCGACGAAGTTCAGTGCGTAGCCGAATGGGAAAAGGCCGTCAATTCTCTGCGGTTGCTGCCAAATACCGATATTTACATCACTGGGTCAAACGCTCATCTTCTCGCTTCGGAGTTGTCTACCCTGCTTTCGGGCAGGTATGTCGAGATAAAGATGCTCCCGCTGTCGTTCAAGGAATATCTTGATTTTAACGATTATGGCGTAGGCGGCGACATCGCGGAACACTTCAATCAATATCTGACATACGGCGCCTTCCCCGGCGTAACTGAAATCAGGGAGCATAAGGAAACAATACGGCCGTTTTTGAGCGGAATCTACAACACCATACTGATAAAGGACGTTGTATCGCGCGGAACGGTTCGCGACCCGGCGCTCTTGGACAGCGTCATGCGTTTTTTGTGCGCCAATATCGGAAACCCGGTCTCCGTCAAGAGCGTCAGCGACTACCTGACAAGCGCGGGCAGAAAAACAGCCGGCGACACGATAGACAACTATTTAGCATTGCTTGAGAGCGCGTTTATACTTTATAAAGCGCGGCGGTTTGACGTGAGGGGCAAGGCGCACCTGAAGACACAGGGAAAATATTATCTTGTCGATACGGGCATTCGCAACGAGCTCCTGGGGTTTCGCGGACACGACTACGGAGCCGAGTTGGAAAATGTGGTCTATTTCGAGCTGTTGCGCCGTGGTTTTGATGTCTCTATCGGTAAAGTGGGCGCGCTCGAAGTGGATTTTGTGGCGACTAAGCCCGACAAAGTGCTGTATTGTCAGGTTACGGCGTCGATGCTCGATGAGCGCACAAGAGAGAGGGAGCTTGCGCCTCTACGCGGTATAGCGGACAACTACGAGAAAATCGTGCTTTCAATGGATAAAACACCCTATACCGATTTTGATGGCGTACTCAATGTGAATCTGTTGGATTTTCTGCTGTCTGCGTGACCTAAGTTAGCGTTTTTCCAGAATTTTCAGCAACGCAACCCCTATTCTATTTGAGTGATAATACAATACGTTCAAATCACCAAGAGCGTCTGTTATAATTTGTAAAATTAATCTGTCACATCTTTGATACGAGGTAATCCTATGCCCTTTACCATTGTTCGTAGCGACATCACGAAAATGAAAGTCGACGCTGTCGTCAACGCCGCGAATACCGAGCTTCAAATGGGCGGCGGCGTATGCGGCTCGATTTTCAAAGCCGCCGGAGCGCGTGAGCTGCAAGCCGCCTGCGATAGGCTGTCTCCTATCAAAACGGGAGAGGCCGTCATTACGGACGGCTTCAAACTGAACGCGAAGTTCATCATTCATGCCGCAGGGCCAGTCTACAGAGACGGCAAGAGCGGCGAGGAAGCGTTGCTACACTCGTGCTATAAAAACTCTCTGAAACTTGCTGTTGAGAATAGTTGCGATAGTATCGCCTTTCCATTGATTTCAAGCGGCATATATGGCTATCCCAAAGAAGAAGCCCTGCGCGTGGCGACGGCTGCCATTGACGAATTTCTCAGCGATAACGATATGAATATCTATCTCGTAGTGTTCGATAAGAACGCGTTCGCGGTGAGTAAAAAATTGCTCGGCGCGGTGCAGAGCCATATCGACGAAAATTATGTTGATGAACGCTACGACGCCAGTTATGAGCGAGTTCTGCTTGAAGCTGAGAGGGTAACGCTTAAGGCGCCAAAAGCAGCGGCGGCGGCGGCGGTGGTGCTTCATGGTCTTCATGATATTGTCGGACGCCTTGACGAGCCGTTTTCAGTGACGCTTCTGAAGCTCATAGACGCAAAGGGTAAGGTGGATAGCGAAATCTATAAACGAGCCAATATCGACCGCAAACTATTCAGTAAAATCCGCACAACCAAAAACTATACGCCAAGCAAGAAAACCGCCGTCGCGCTTGCCATAGCTCTCGAACTCTCACTCCCCGAGACGGAAGACCTGCTTGAACGCGCGGGTTACGCTCTTTCCAAAAGCGTCAAGTTTGACGTGATTGTCGAGTATTTCATCAAGAGCGGCAAATACGATATTTTCGAGATAAACGAAGTTCTGTTCTATCACGACCAACAGTTACTCGGAATGTAATTTTGTCGCTTCCAAAGCGACCTGTCGTCATACCCAAAACGATAAACTCTGTTCATTAAATAAATCTGAACGGAGGTCAGTACAATGACAACAAACCTTACGGAATTAGTCTTTATCCTCGACCGCAGCGGCTCGATGGGCGGACTTGAGAGCGACACCATCGGAGGCTTCAACGCTATGCTCGCCAAACAACAGGCCGAGCCGGGCGAAGCGCGCTTGACAACCGTGCTGTTCGACGACAGGTACGAAGCGCTTCACGACCGCCTCGACCTGAGAGCAGTCAGCCCGATAACGGACAAGGAATATTTTGTGCGCGGCTCGACCGCTCTACTTGACGCCATCGGTAGGACGATTCGCAAAATCGTAGACGTTCAAAGACACACCGCGCCGAACTACCGCGCAGACAAGGTGTTGTTCGTCATAACGACGGACGGCATGGAGAACGCGAGCCGCAA
>BNVG01000163.1 GCA_025997935.1 Synergistales bacterium
TATAAACGCAAAAAATAAAAACGACTGGACTGTTTTAATGTGTGCCGCTGCCTTTAATTCCAACCCGGAAGTTGTCTCGCTCTTACTCAAAAATGGCGTTGATACACAGGCAAGAGACAGCGACGGGAAAAGGGCGATAGACTACGCCAGAGAGAACAAAAAATTGGCAGGCACGGCGGTTTTCAAACAGCTTCAGGAGGCCTCAAAAGTCACAATCAAGCGGTAACAATTTGGCTTGTGGAAATATATACGGACTCACCCCTCGAACCTCTTCAATGAAAGTTAATCGACGCCCATTGCAGACAAAAAAGCCGCCCCTTACAGGGCGGTCTTTTTTA
Organism: Synergistales bacterium; assembly: GCA_025997935.1. Taxonomy (GTDB): domain Bacteria; phylum Synergistota; class Synergistia; order Synergistales; family Aminobacteriaceae; genus BNVG01. The sequence continues at coordinate 339 of BNVG01000163.1, forward strand.
TTTCGTATCAGTTTTCGCTATCGGTGAATTTACGCCGGAAGCGACACGGGCGTCACAGTCCGGTCTATGAACTCCGCTTTCCTGATAGTCAAAGGCGGCTCGGCGAAAATGTCCTTGTTCGTGATTATGCGGGTCATAAGCGTTTTTACGTCGGCGGGTAAAGTGGCGGAGTCGGCGTAGGGATACGTTATGCTGACGGATTTCTCGTCACTCCCAAAAAAGACAGTGTAAGGCTGGTAGCCAATTTGTTTCACCTCCTCTCTGTATTCCCGAAACTTTCTTTACTCCGCTTCAATCTTGGTGACAGTCGTTCGCTCAACCCGGACGGGGTTTAAGCTCAGCACAGGCGTCAGCGCGGAAACAACGGACGGCGAGCGACCAACGGGAGCGGCTACGCGCGGCGAGCGCGCGCCTAACATCGACCCGCCCCGCCAACATAAGCGGCATTATAGGATATCGACCTTATAGAAAGTGAGCCGCCCGTAGCCCGCGCGGATGGTGTAACTTATGCCTGTTTTTGCCCTTGCGCCTGTTGACAACTCTGCTTATAGTGATATTATATTGTATGTTCAGTAAATACAATAGCTTATGGCGTTTTTGCAGGAGGTGTATTGTACTCTGAATTATACCCTGATATTTCAAGAAAATATGTAATTGCAGTTATATTAAGCGTTTGAACGGGCTGTGTGAATCTCTACGTCTCCGCCAATTATTACCTTTCCCTATCACACATTATCATAATGGAACCTATTTTATCCACTGCGTCAATTCATTTTACAACTTGCCCGCCCCAAATTTACAGCATTTATTTTTTGACAAAAAAAATTTAAGATGTAAAATACTTCGTAAGGTTTGTTGAAGATATCCTTTAAGTCCGATCCTGAGAGGTCGGGAAGGAGATGGTTTCATGTCTTTGCGAAATAGTTTTGAAAATAACGGCCCCGTTGTCATTTGCGAATCCTTTTTTAATTTCAGGCAAATGACAACGGGGTATTTTTATTGTCAAATTTTGATTTTTCAGACAAGGGGGAGAGACGCGTGAAAGAAAAGGCTAAGATAATGGACGCTCAGGCTATCGAGCGGGCGCTACAACGTATCGCTCACGAGATAATCGAGCGGAACAAGGGCGCGACGAACGTGCTACTTATCGGGATTCAACGCAGGGGCGTCCCGCTGGCCAAACGGCTCGCGGAGCATATAAGAAAGGTGGAGGGCATAGACGTGCCCGTGGGAAGCCTCGACATAACGTTCTACCGGGACGACCTGTCTTTGGTGAACGAGCATCCCGTGCTCAACGGGACGACGTTGCCCTTCAAGATAACGGACAAAGACGTCGTCTTGGTAGACGACGTTCTATTTACGGGGCGCACAACGCGCGCCGCCTTTGACGCGCTGGTCGACAGCGGACGCCCCCGCACCATTCAGCTCGCGGCGCTTATCGACAGGGGGCACAGGGAGCTTCCCATACGAGCGGACTTCGTCGGCAAAAACGTTCCCACATCACGTAGCGAGGTTATCTCCGTCCGTGTAGAGCCTTATGACGCAGCCGAAGAAGTTGTGCTTATGGAGAATACTTAATCGAAAGGGGTTGTTACCTTGGCTTTTTCACAAAAACATCTGCTTGGCCTGCGCGGCGTATCCGCTGACGACATAAACGAAATCCTGAACACGGCGGATCTGATGAAAGTCATCCTGGCGTCGAACAACAAGAAGACGCCGCACCTCCAGGGCAAGACCGTCCTCACGGTGTTCTACGAGAACAGCACACGCACGAGGCTTTCTTTCGAGCTTGCCTCAAAATATATGGGCGGCGTCGCCGCCAATATGTCGGCCTCGGGGTCGAGCGTCGCCAAGGGCGAGTCGCTCATAGACACGGCGCGGACGCTCGACCGCATGGCCAGCGACGTGCTGATTCTGAGACACCCGATGACCGGCGCGCCCCATTTAATGGCGCAACACGTGAAGGCCTCGGTCATAAACGCGGGCGACGGAACGAACGAACACCCAACGCAGGCGCTTCTGGACATGTTCACGATGAAGGAAAAGCTCGGCAGGGTCGCGGGGCTGAAAGTCGCCATAGTAGGCGATGTTATGCACAGCCGCGTGGCGCGCTCGAACCTCTGGGGCCTCACCACAATGGGCGCGTCAGTGACTTTCGCCGGGCCGCCCACGCTTTTGCCGCCTGAACTCGCGGCAGCCGGCTGTGACGTGACGGAGTGCGTAGACGACGCCGTGCGCGACGCGGATGTCGTTATGGGACTGCGTATACAGCTCGAGCGTCAGCAAAAAGGGCTTTTCCCCTCCGTGCGCGAGTATCACAAGCTGTTTGGCCTGACGCCAGAGCGTGTCAAGCTCGCAAAAAAGGACGCGCTCGTCATGCACCCCGGGCCGATGAACAGGGGCGTCGAAATCTCGTCATTTGTGGCCGACGGGAACGAGTCCGTCATAGACGAGCAGGTGACCAACGGCGTGGCCGTGAGGATGGCTCTGCTCTTTCTTTTAACGAGGAACAACGGATAACAGGGGGGCGCATCATGAAAATTCTCATTCAAAACGGAGACCTTGTCTTGCCGGACGGCATCAAAAAGGGAGACCTTCTTATCGAGGACGGAAAAATATCGGCCCTTGGCGCTTCGCCCGAACGCTGTGGCGACGCCCGAGTCGTGGACGCGACAGGGCTCCTTGTCTCGCCGGGGCTAATAGACCTTCACTCTCATCTCCGCGAGCCGGGCTTCGAGTATAAAGAAACCATAGCCACGGGTACGAGGTCGGCGGCTAAGGGCGGCTTCACGTCGGTGTGCTGCATGGCGAACACAAAGCCCGTAAACGACACCGCCGCCGTCACAGAGCTTATAAAGCTAAAAGCCGAGCGTGAGGGCGTCGTCAGGGTGTACCCAATAGGCGCGGCTACCAAGGGCATGAAGGGCGAGGAGCTGACCGAGATGGGCGAACTTAAAGAGTCGGGCGCGGTGGCGGTCTCCGACGATGGAAAGTCCATAGCCGCCGGCTGTCGATACATGAGCGACGTGCAGACGCGCGCCAACTAAAGCAGCCAAATGGCAGTCGCGGGCTATTATGGTCTCTTCGGCGGCGCGGGTTATACCGGACAGGCCGAGCACGGTCGACCAGTATCCCTCGTTCATGGCTCCGTTGTTCGTAAGGTTGAGGTCT
>BNVG01000164.1 GCA_025997935.1 Synergistales bacterium
ATTTTATTGTTCCTCCACGAGAAAAGTTCAAGTGATTATCAAAAGAATAGACAACAGACAGGAATTTTCGAAATTGTAAGAATAATATTAATTATTTTTATTATGACAATCTTCTTTTATAATTACCTGTGATATAAGCGCAAATTCGTGTAAGTATAATTGACTAAAAACTCGTGCAAATTCATATTGAATTTTTGCGGGCGGAGAGGTTTAGGGTGAAGGAGTGGGTTGCGGTGTTTGACGATAGGGCAAACTGGACGGCACGGGTGGAGAGAATGGCTTGGGGGATTCGCCGGAGGGCGCTGGCGCATACGTTGTCCCATAGTGGCGGTTATCTGAGTCAGGCTTGCTCGTCGGCTGAGATACTCGCGACGCTGTACGGTCGTGTGCTCAGACTGAAAAAACTCGACGCTCCCCTGACGGCCGGCCGTTTTATGGGGACGCCGGGCCCGGGACGGGCGAGCGCAAGCGGCGCGGATTTTAACGGCGCGGGCGACGCGTCCTGCGACAATTTTATCCTCTCGCCGGCGCAATACGCCCTTGTGCTGTACGCGACTCTCATCGAGGCCGGACGGATGGACGAAAAAAGCATGGACGCCTACGACATCGACGGCAGCGCGATGGAGATCATAGGCGCGGAACACTCCCCCGGTATGGAAGTGACCACAGGCTCGCTGGGGCAGGGCATAAGTCAGGCTTCAGGCATCGCTATGGCCCGCAAAATCAAAGGTGAAACGGGGCGCGTCGCGCTGATGATGAGCGACGGGGAATGTCAGAGCGGCGAGTTTTGGGAGGCGGTTCAGGCCGCGCGCTATCACGGGTTGGGAAACATGATAGCTTACGTGGACGTGAACGGCTACCAGTGCGACGGCAAAACGACATCCGTCATGGACATAGAACCATTCGATAAACGGCTGAAAGCCTTCGGCGCGCGGGTGTACCGCATAGACGGACATGACGTTAAAAGATTGTCGCGCCTCGGCAGAGCCCCCGCCGCCAACGCGCCTACTTTTATTCTATGCGACACCGACCCTTGCAGGGGGATGGATATATTGAAGGGCCGCTATCCAAAATTTCACTACGTTCGTTTCGCCTCTTTGGCGGAGAAGGCGGAATATCAAAAATTTTACGATAACATGTCTTTTGGGAGTCTATAGAACATGGAGATATTGACGAGGGTACACGCAAAACATTTAGTGGAGTGGGGCCGTAACCATCCCGAGGCGTACGTGCTGTCGGCGGACCTGACGGCTTCATGCGAGGCGGACGGGTTTCGGGACGCTTATCCAGAGCGTTTTTTATCTATGGGCATCGCCGAGCAGAACATGCTCGCCTTTGCCGGAGGCATGGCCCGTCAGGGTCTTATTCCCTTGATACACACTTTCGCCGTGTTCATTTACCGCCGCGCCCTCGACCAGATAGCCATGTCCGTGGCGTACCCAAACTTGCCCGTGAAGATGTTCGGCTTTCTGCCGGGCGTACTCACGCCCGGCGGCGCGACGCATCAGGCCGTTGAGGACGTGGCCGTGATGCGCGCGCTCCCTAACATGACCGTGCTCGAGCCGGGCGACGCCACCGAGGTCGAGTCGGCGTTAGACGTGGCCTTTGACACGGGCGGGCCTGTGTACGTGCGCCAACTGCGCGGCGAGGTCTCGCGCCTGTTCGGCAAAAACGAGCCCATGAGGCTTGGGGTTTCGCGTAAACTTTCGTCAGGGAAAGACATCGTAGTAGTCACGAGTGGCATAGGCACAGAGGAGGGTATGCGCGCGGTTTCCGCGCTGCGCGGCTGCGGAGTGGGCATTACCCATTATCACGTCTCCACCCTCAAGCCCTTTCACTACCCCGAGATCATAGAGGATATATCGGCCAGCCGCTACGGCGCGGTCACGCTGGAGAACCACAGCGTCATCGGCGGTCTGGGTTCCGCTCTGGCCGAGCGCATGGCGGAGGCCGGGACCGGCAGGCCGTTGCGCCGCCTTGGCCTGCAAGACGTGTTCGCGCACGGCGCGAGCCGCCGGTATCTGATGCGCGAGTACGGCCTCGGCGCCGTGGCGCTCGTCACGTCTGTGGAGGATATTCTCGGCGCGCGTTTCGATATAGACGAGACAAGTCTGCTTTCGACATACACACCGGCCTCGCACAGCAACGCGAAGCCCGAGGCGCTTTGATATGTTTTTTGAGGACTACGACGATAGCAGGACACGAAGCCTGATAAGCGGAGGCCGCTTTTCGGTAGTTTACCGCATCTACGGGGACGAACGAACCGCCAAAGGCATGGCGGCGGACATCTGCGCGGAGCAGACGGTGGAGTTTCCGCTTCGTTTTTTGCCACAAGGCGTTATTTCTCAGGAGATAACGGGCCGCGTCGAAAGTTTCGAGATGGAGAGCGACGGTCAGTACCTCGCCGCCGTCAGTTTCGCGGACGAAACAGCGGCCGGGGGATTGCCCCAGTTTCTCAACGTCGTTTTCGGCAACATCAGCATCAAACGTGGAATCCAGGTAGCGCGTATTATCCCGAGCGAGGGGATATACTCGTTTCTGTCAGGGCCACGTTTCGGAGTTTCGGGCCTCAGAGAATCCGCCGGGGTGTTCGATAGGCCGTTGCTTTTTACGGCGCTGAAACCTATGGGTCTCTCCGCCGTAAATATGGCGACTCTGGCGAGGCGCTTCGCGGAGGGCGGCGTGGACGTAATCAAGGACGACCACGGCCTCACGAACCAGGCCTTCGCCCCCTTTGGGGAGCGCGTCGCGCGCTGTGCCGACGCGGTGCGAGATGTCAACGCCAAATTCGGACGCAAGGCCATCTACGTTCCGAACGTTACCGCTCCCACAGGGCAAATTATGGAACGCGCCGCGCGAGCCAAGGAAATGGGCGCGGGCGGGCTGTTGGTGACGCCCGGCCTTGCGGGGTTCGACGCGATACGGGCGCTTGCGGCCTCGGACATAGGCCTTCCTATTTTCGCCCATCCGGCGTTCATTGGAAGTTACGCCTTGGGTCGGGAAGGCGTTGCCTGTGACGCGTTGTTCGGAACTCTCATGCGTTTGGCGGGGGCGGACGCCACCATCTTCCCGAACTACGGCGGTCGTTTTCCGCTTTCCAAAACAGAATGCCTCGCCATAGCGCGGGCGGGCGGAGAAAAATTGGGGCCTCTTAAACCCATTTTCCCAGCGCCCGCCGGCGGCATTGAGCTGCGCGACGTGGGTGAGATGGCGCAAAGCTACGGCAACGACATGCTTGTCCTTGTAGGCGGAGGACTGTTCGGCGTCGGTACGGACATCGTCTCGAACTGCCGCCGCTTTCTGGATGAAGTGAAGCGAATAAAACCCTGACCGGGTCTTGCCTTAGGTCAGGGTTTTTGAAAAACGGCTATTTATATTTTCCCGTC
>BNVG01000165.1 GCA_025997935.1 Synergistales bacterium
CGGCGTCGTGGTCTTGGGAGAACGCTGGGAAGTCGTCTTTAGGCGTATTTCTCCATGAGAATATTTACGACCTCTATGGTTTTGTCATAGACCGCGCCGTAGTTAGCCATCATTTCCGCGCAACTCCCGTCGCCCTTCAGAAGCGCCTCGAACTGCGGACTGAGCTCGTAGAGTTTAGGCATGGAGAGATTAGCGGCTACGCCCTTGATCGTATGCACACTCTTGGCCGCCGCCGCTCTGTCGCCCGCCTCTATTTCTTTTTTGAGCTGCGCCATCTGGTCGGGCGTCGTGCCGACAAAAGACTTGAGCAACGTTTTGAAGAGCTTCGTGTTTTTCCGTATGCGCTCTAAAGCCTTTTCTTCGTCGACGTATTCCTTGATTTCCGCTTCGTTCATTTTTTAACATCTCCTTAAAAATTACGTATAATGCAATTTGCCGAATAATTACCCTGTGATTTTAAGATGATAGCATATATAATCAATACGTCAATTTGAATAATTCCGAAAAGTCAAAGGTTTTGGTGGCGAGCCCTGAAAGAGAGGATCGAAGAAATGAGCGACATTCTTATCAAAAAACAAGATGGAGACGCGTGGGTAAGAAGCGCGCTTTCGTCCGTTTTTGAGGCCAGCGACGACAGCATATATTTAGTAGATAAAGACGGACTGCTTCTCGCGTACAACCACGTTTTCGCGGACATCTTCGGCGTTGTCGGCGACGCGGCTCTCGGCAAAGAAGCCGTGACCATTATGACAAGCGACCCGGAGAACATCAGACATATAAGAGAGATGCGCTTCAAGTCTCTTTCTTCTCATAAACTTTACCAAACAGAATTTCAAGAGGGGCGCGACCGCTACGGCATGAATATATGCCCGTACTTTGTCGACGGCGAGCTATTCGGCTTAGCGGTATATGTAAAGGACATCACGAGGCGCAAAGAGGCTGAATCCGCCCTCGAACAGCACGAGCGCGACCTTCAGACCGCCCTTGACAGCGCGCGGAAGGCAAACAACGCGAGGAGCGAATTTTTGTCCCGCATGAACCACGAGATAAGAACCCCGATGAACGCCATTATAGGCATGACAAAGATAGCGCGCCAGTCCTTAGACCTGCCCAAAGTCCAAAATTCCTTAGAGAGAATAGATACGGCCTCAAAACAACTGCTTTCCATTCTGGACGACATTTTCGACATGTCGCGCATAGAGTCCAATAGCATGGAACTTTTCGCCGCGCCGTTCGAGTTCAAAGAGATGCTCAGGGCGGTTCGCGAAAAAACAGAGCCTCAGGCGAGGGTCAAAAATCAGACCTTGTCGTTTCAGTTCGACGGCTCTTTATCGAAAGTTTACGTCGGGGACGAAATGCGGCTTTCACAGGTTATCGTCAATCTGTTGTCGAACGCAATCAAGTTTACGCCGGACGGAGGAAGCGTCAAATTCCGCGCCGTCAGGAAAGAAGCGCAGGGAAGCGAGGAGCTTCTTGAAATATCCGTAGAGGATAATGGTATAGGCATAGCTCCTGAGGACATAGACCGCCTCTTTGCGCCGTTTGAACAGCTCGAGGGCGGCGCTACGCGCAAATACGGCGGTACGGGCTTAGGGCTTGTCATAAGTAAAAACATAGTGGAGCTTATGGGCGGCTCGTTCGAGGTCGGGAGCGAGGTCGGGAAGGGTAGCGTTTTTTCCTTTACGGTCAAACTTCTGTCGGCGAATATGGATCTGCAGAACGAGCAGGGCAAACTTCGCGCGACGCTTTTCCCGGACTTGCGCGGATACCATATCCTTGTGGCGGACGCTCTCGATCTGAATCAAATAATCTTAAAATCCCTGCTCGAAGGGCTTGGTGCCGAAGCGGTCTTTGCGCCGAGCGGACGTGCGGCCATAGAGGAGTTTGAGCGCGATCCGCTTCTCTACGACCTGATTCTGCTCGACACAAAAATGCCCGAGGTGAACAGCCGTGAAACGACGTTCGCCATTCGCGGGATGAACAAGGGGCGGTCTTCTTACGTCCCAATAATAGCGATGTTGGACGACGCTTCTGAGGACGAGGTTGAAAGGTGTGTGTCTTGCGGTATAGACGCGACGGTGGTCAAGCCCATAGACAGTCGTGAGCTTTATCGCAAAATAGCCTATTGCCTCAAGTCGTCGGGCAAAGAAAACGAAGAAAACCTGACCGTTCCTCCTCCCGCGCCTGTATCGGCGTCAAAAGAGAAAGAGCCGGAAGCCCCCGCGTCGCTCCCCGACAGCAACGATGACGTAAAGACCGACACGTCGCGCTTTTTGCCGTTTGTCAATACAAACCAGGCCTTAGAGCATTTGAAGGGCAACCGCAAACTTTGGCTCACCCTCCTTCGTAGCTACCAAAAAAACGAGATGATACCCAAAATGGAACGCGCTCTGTCAGAACGCGATACGGAAGCCGCCTTGCGTTGTTCTCAGGCCCTCCAAAACGTAGCGGTCAACCTCGCCCTTGAGGATTTATTGCCCAAAATATCATCTCTGACGGAGTCGCTTCGCGGCGCCACCCCCGACTTAGACATTCTGAAAAAAGTCAAGCGGTCGATGAAAGGAACTTTGGCGATTATCCCCGAGCTTACGGACTGTCTTGAAAGGGGGCAAATATAATGGCGGCTAAAAAGAGAGAAACGGTGCTCGTGGTCGACGACGTGGAGATGAACCGCCTCATCTTAGACTCCATCCTGTCCGACGACTATGACATCCTGCAAGCCCAGGACGGCTTTGAGGCCATTGATATTCTGTACAACTCCGTGGATTTGCCGGGAATAGTGCTTTTGGACATAATGATGCCGGATATGAACGGCTTTGAGGTTTTGGATCTCATAAAATCAAACGCTCGCACCGTCGATATTCCGGTTGTCTTCATCACGGCGGCCGACGTCGAAAGCACCGAAATGCGCGGCCTTCGCGCCGGGGCTGTCGACTACGTATCCAAGCCCTTCAACCCCGACGTGGTAAAGGCGCGCGTGGACAACCACTTAGAACTGAAACGCTACCGCGACAATTTAGAAAAAGCCGTGGACGAAAAAGTCCTCCAGATGGTGCGGAGCAAGGAGAACATGCTGGAGACCTTAGCCACGGTCATCGAATACCGAAACTTAGAGTCAGGGCAGCACGTCCGGCGTACCTGTATCCTGTCGAGAAAGCTCGTGAACCGTATGCTGGATATACCGACATACGCCCGAGCGCTGAACGACATGCACAGCGAAAATATGTTGAAAGCCGTGCCCATACACGACATAGGTAAGATAGGCGTGTCGGACAATATCCTGCTCAAGCCGGGGCGGCTGACGCCCGAGGAGTTCGACATAATCAAAACTCATACGACAATAGGAAGCGAC
>BNVG01000166.1 GCA_025997935.1 Synergistales bacterium
GGACTGCCTGCTATGTTAAGTGTCGCACCGTTCGGAAATACGAGACGATTCCAGACAAGCAAAACGCGATTTTGTCCAAAGCTGACCTCGCTGTCATAAACGCCTATAATCCTCGTTCCTTTTGGAATAAGAACAAATTTCCCCGTAGATGTATCCCATACGTTCTCAGAAACCTGACCGAGAACATTTCCGGGGAGGTCGGAATTTATACCAGTTATGAGTATGCCGGGTATTATCGTTCCGGCTTTGAGCTCATAAGGGAACTGTTGAGACACAGGGAGGTTTTGAGAATACCCCTGCTGTGTCATAGAACCGCCGCCGTTCGCGCCGCGTAAAAAGTCCTGTTTTTGCGCCTGTCTGTTCTGGTCGGGTTGACCGCCACCCTGTTGCGCGATAGCCGCCATTGTAGCGGAGTCTATAACTTGTGGCGCACCACTTGTGCCTGAACCATCTCGCATAGCCACAGCGCCCTGTGCTCCTGCGTTCGCGGTATTTGCCAATGCTCTCTCTTCCAACTTAAAATCATCCGCAACAGGCTTCGCAGTTAGAGCCTGTATCTTCATTGTCCGTAATATGCTCGCGGCCTGAGCGTCATCCCTGTTGGAATAGTAACGGGGAAGCGCAGGAAGTTGTGGCTGTATCGGGCGAGATTCTCTCCTTCCCTCTATGACTATCTTCTGTGTCCGAGCCTGCGGTTCAGGTTGAGGCGCTTCCGGTGTTGGTTGAATAACCTGAACAGGTCGCCTGTCACGCCGCATGGACGTGGCAAGCTCGGCGAAGCCGGAGGATTGAGGCGTCCGATAGTTCTTTGTGGTGTCGTTTGAAGAAGACCCACCTATTTTGAACTGCGCCTGCATGGTTATGAGTGCCAAAAGCAAGGCTATACATAGAAGAAAAAAGATAATGACGCGTTTGCTGTATTGCTTAGTCTTTTTATCGCTCTTCTCCACGCTAGGGCCATTCTGAGCTACTTGTGTCTGCAATTCTTGTGTCTGTTGCTGTTGTTCCTGTTCCTGCTTGCTTTGCATATCAGTTGCCCATTCCTTTTGTACCGAGCCTTGTTATGACAACTCTGTCCTGCACCGCTCCAGTTCCGACAATAAGAGCGCCCTTGTCAAAAACACGGTCAACGATGTACATATCATTGGCTACTCTGTAGTTGACCAAGACTTCTTTCTTATGCTCGAAGATAATAAGCACGGGAGCCTCGACGCTCTTTTTCGTGCTGCCTTTTCTGAAATGAATATAGGTTTTCACTCCGTCGTCCCAAACACGGATAGGTTTCCAACGTAGTGAATCCCTTCCTCTGACCTCGTAATCTAAGTAAAGGTCTTCCGGGTTCACGGTGTAGCCGGAAGAAAGTTCTGTTGTGTTCTGGCGCTCTTTTTTTCTCTCAGCAAGGAACATATCCCACTCTTTGAGTGAGTCTGCGGGATACGAGAACGACACTGAGGGTATGAAGTCAGTAGGACTTGACATTAAATCAAGCTGATACGTTCTTCTGTCTGTGTTTATTATCAGGTTTGTAGATATGTCAGCTATAAGGGGTTTTATTAGCACATGAGTCTGTTCAGTGACTCCAGAACCTGAACGGCTCGGCGTAAACGTCCAACGTACAGGATCGCCGGGGTGAACGCCTGTCACCAACTCACCCGGTTGAAGCATGATGTCGGTCACATACATCGGACGGCATACTATGCGGGGCGTATAGCTTGAGTAAGTTATGACTACAGAACCGGATGAGCCAGCCATCGGAGGAACCGCACCTTTAGCTTCGCCAAATTTCCTGACGAGTTCAAGAGTTTTTTCGTCAATATCGCGCAAACTCAAATCCTCGACGATATTTGCCCACTGGTGAGCTAACTGTTCTTCCTCATACTCACGTTCCGTTATCTCTTGTATGTTGGAGCGTGAGTTTTGGGAACCGCTTGTGTTGTTTGAGTTACTCAAACTACTGTTTGCGCTGTAAAGCTGACCTTCACCATAAGGCGCAACGCCAACATTCCCATGCTGGCTTATATATTTCTCAGGGTCGCCAAGTCCTATTGTCTGGCCGCCTTTTCCGTCAGCCATGAGGATTATATCCGCTATATCAACAGAGATAACCTTCCCCTTGTACTCTATTTCCACCATTTCAGCTTTATTTGCTATTTCTGCCTTGCTTGTTATGTCAGCCTGTTTCTTTTGGCTTTCGGCAGCGTTTCTATAATCGCTTGACACAATATTCCAAGTCTCGGAACATTCACCTGAGAAGGGTGACAACATGATACACAGCGACAGGGTAAACAATAAGACAAACGACAACGTTAAATTTCTTTTCCTCACTTGAATCGCCTCCATTTGTAAGTTATAGGGTTAGATATAGGATTGTTTACAGAATTTCTGAGAAATTGAAATCAGTAACAAAGATACCGAGCGGATTGACGAGAACTTCCTGCATGGCACTTGGCGTAACCACGGCGGTTGAGAAAATACCTCGGTAGTGTTTGGTACTCACTCTGTCTCCATCTACTGCGTACCGTTCTTCCGTCCACTCGGTTTGCCAAGTGTCGGGGCTCATGGATAAGACGCTGTTCACAGTTACCTGAATCGTCTCTGTTTCGCCTATCGCTATAGGGTTGTTGCCACCGTAATAATTCTTGTACTTCTTCTCAGCGGCGGTGTTTGTGGGAGTCGTGTTATAGACAAAGCTCATAAGGTGCAACTGCGCTTCAGGGTCGCTGAATACCGTTTTGAGTGACCAGACGTAACGCCCTATATGGGCTATCATCAGCCTTGCGTCTACACGTGAGGCTGACACGGGTTCTATGGCTATCTCATATCCGTGCTGGTCAACCTGAACAATATAGGGAACCACCGTGACGCGTCTCGCCATGACGATAACTGAGAAGATACAGGCCGCGCAGCAAATAAGTAGCACAGATGAAATACGACGCCATTGCGCCGCGTTCTTCGAGAGATACCCGTATCGTTCAGCGGCCTCCGTCCGTCCGGCGAGAAAGGGATTACTCTCTAAAATTCTTGTTTCCTCGTGATGTTTGTTAGCCATTTACTTAATTCCTCCCTTCTTGTTTTTGTCTGAGGCGTAAGAACCCCAACTTTCAGAAGTATTCGGCGCACTGTACGCCTCCTGAGCCGCTTTCGCGTTTCCGACACTGCCAGCGGAAGCTGAACCGGCTATCGTTACGTTGCTCACGCCCGCCGCCGCAGTCATTGCGCTTGTAGCAGAGCCGCTTGTAGCAGCAATGTTTGTAGCTGTGTTGCCTCCACCCATAGCTGCGCCGATTGTAGTCGCTCCGTTCGTAGCTGACGATGCAGATGGCGTGACAGAAGAGGAAACA
>BNVG01000167.1 GCA_025997935.1 Synergistales bacterium
CATGTGCGTGCCGGCGTGAAGCGTGCCCGTGTAGGTCATAGTGCGCTTATGGAAGCGTCCGAGGTACTGCCCTCTTGGGAAGATTAAATCCTGGCGCCGTCCCCGACGACCATTTGCGGCTTCTCTTTTGCGGACACAGCTTAGACGGCGACCCAAGCGAGGTTATCAGCCACATCGACACTTATTACAGAATAACGGCCAACAAGGCCATAGCCAACTTGTTTATGAACCTTATCAAAAACTGCAACGAATTTTACGCCACAGTCTCTTAGACGGGCGAGCCTATAAGTTTTATTGTATTTTCTTTGAAGGGGGAATAATTATGGTGTACATGCCGCTCAATAAGAAGAACTTCTATCTCGACAAGAGCAAGATGCACAAGATTCACGATTTGTCCGCGCCCTGGGGCGTGGATACGCCTCTTTGGCCCTTTCCGGGGCCGCGCCAGGATTTAATCTTCCCAAGAGGGCAGTACCTCGGACGCTTCCATAAGCGCACTATGACCTACACGGGCACGCTTCACGCCGGCACGCACATGGACGCCCCGAACCACGTCCTCCACGAAGAAGAGGTCGACCGCGAGAGATACGGCTACAGTCTTGACGAAATTCCATTAGAGCATTGCATCGGCACGGGCGTCATTCTCGATATGCGGCACTTGCTGACGGAGTTTCAGGAAAAATGGGATTCTGTCGGCGGCGAGATAAAGAAGCTCGGCAACATCTGGGTCGAGCTGAAGCCGGAAGATTTTGAGAAGGCCGCCAAAAAAGACGGGCTTGAAATTCTCCCGGAGGACTGGGTCGTCGTCAATACGGGCTTTCATCATTTCTGGCGCAAGAACAACGACAAATACTACAACTACTACCCCGGCATGGGCCCCGAAGCCGCCAAGTGGCTCATCTTCGAGAAGCACATTAAGGGCATAACGGGCACATGGGGCGCGACGGACGCTCCGCTGTGGCACCACCCGCTCAAAGAACAAATGCCCTGGCTCGACACGGCGTACCGCGAGGCCACGGGCAAGGATCCGACGGTAGAGTTCCCCGACTACGAACCATGTCATCGCCTCTTCACCCAGCACGGCGTATGCAGCATAGAGAACGCGGGCGGCGACATCGACGACGTGACGGGCAAGCGCATGACGATAGCGGCTTTCCCATTCCGCTGCGAGATGGCCGACGGAGGCTTTGTGCGGCTTGTGGCCTGGGAGAAGGGCGCTTTCTGATACGTGAGAAAGGGGATTATATTTTGCTGAAAGAAGGCCGGATGGAGCAATACGCGAGCTGTTTTTTGGCCGCTTTCTCGCTCGCGCTTTATTTTTTGATTATCCCTTGGCAGATTGAATTTGTCGAGGGAGCCAACCCATCGCCTCGCTCGTTCCCGGAGACGATTGCCTTAGTTTTATTTGCGCTCTCGGTCTGCTTGTTTGTTTCGGGCGTTTATAAAAGCAAACGGGAGGAACAGTCCGTTTACAGCATGAGCGCGGAGGACGTCAAGTTGGCGCTGTTTACCATGTTTGTCATGGCGGCTTATACCTTTTCGCTCTATCATGTTCCATACATACCCGCGACCATAGCGGTTTTGGCCTTGCTGATATGGTTCTACGGACAGCGCAAGCTGTGGAAATTGGGCCTCACCGCTCTTGTGCTGCCCCCGATCATCTATCAGGCCTTCGCCGTGCTCCTCAAGATGAAATTGCCTTAGGCCTGAGGGAGGACAAGTAAATATGGATATGCTACTGAACGGATTCATGGCGGTTCTGATGCCCGAAAACTTAATTTATTTGTTCGGCGGCGTCGTTATCGGCCTTGTCATGGGCGCTATTCCGGGACTCACGGCCACTATGGCCATCGCCCTGATAATTCCCATGACCTATTACATCACCCCGACCCAGTCTCTTATCATGCTGCTCGCGGCCTACAACGCCGGGACTTTCGGCGGCAGTATGTCCGCCATCCTCATAGCGACCCCCGGCACTCCGGCGGCGGCGGCTACCGTGGCGGACGGCTTCGCCTTGGCCAAACAGGGCAAGGCCGTCAAGGCCATAAAGGCCGCTTTGTTCGCCTCATGCTTCGGGTGTCTTTTCAGCTCTGTCATGCTCGTCCTCGTGGCGCAGCCCGTAGCGAGATACGCGCTGAAGTTCGGCCCCGCCGAGTACACCGTGCTCATGGTGTTTTCCCTGACCATCATCGCGTCCGCCGCCGGGCGTTCCATGATAAAGGGGCTTATCGGCGGATGTCTCGGGCTGCTGTTCGGGTGCGTGGGCATGGACGCCGTCTTCACCTCGCCGCGCCTCACGTTCGGCATTTTGAAGCTGTCGAGCGGCATAGACCTCATGGTTCTGCTCATAGGGGCTTTGGCGTTCTCGGAGCTTTTGAAGCAGGTATGCAACATCCGCAAGACTACCAACATGCCGCACCTCCCTGCGCCAAGTTGCAAAGAGGACTCGCAGTTCACAAAAGACGACTTGAAGCTCTCCTGGAAGCACTGGTTCAGAAGCTCGGTTATTGGTTGCGTTATCGGCGCGCTTCCCGGCCTCGGGCCCGCCTTGGCCTGCTGGGTGGGCTATGACGCCGCCAAGAGAAGCGCGAAACACCCCGAGCTTTTCGGTAAAGGCGCTGTGGAGGGCATAGCCGGAGCCGAGGCCGCCAACAACGCGGTCTGCGGAGCCAATATGATCCCCCTGCTTTCGCTCGGCGTCCCCGGCGATACCGGCGCGGCTGTTCTTATTGGGGCTTTCCTAGTGCAGGGGCTGACGCCGGGGCCATTGATCTTCTCCGAGTCGCCCCAGACGGTCTACAACGTGTACGCCGGACTGATTATGTGCAACGTAGTTTTATTTTTTGTCGTCATGTCCTCGTACCGCCTCTTCGCCGGCGTGGCGAAGTTGGAGGGCTCTCTCATCTACCCAGCCGTCTGCGTTTTCTGCGTCGTCGGCGTCTACGCGCTCAACCGTAGCCTTGTCGACGTGTGGCTGATGCTGTTCTTTGCCGTCATAGGCTTTGTGCTTTCCAAGTTCGAGTTCCCGACTGTGACCATGCTCATAGGCTTTATACTGTCGCCCATATTCGAGCGCAACGCCCGGCGCGCCTTGCAACTTTCGTTTGGCGAGTACAGCGTCTTCTTCAGGTCTCCTCTTTGCTGGGCTTTTTGGGCTATTACGGTTATTTCCGTCGTCACGATTCTGTGGGGCAAACGGAAACACAAGACGCTGCAGGACGGGCTATAAAAAATGAAAGAATATAAGTGCGCCTGCCGAGGCTGCCACGGAGGATGCGTTCATATACTTACCGTAGAAAACGGCAAGGTCGTGTCGGTGCGCCCTGACAAAGACGCGCC
>BNVG01000168.1 GCA_025997935.1 Synergistales bacterium
ACCGTTTTTCAATACAAACTCATCTGACGAAGCTTGTTTAATGTCTTGTCCAGACGCAAGAGAATATGTAGCATGATTTTTCACCCTGCTCACCTCGCGGTTATTTTCCCCGCCGGGGCTTCTTCTGTCAACTCTCCGTTGTTGCGCCTACGGTTATCCGGCATAAAATCAATACACCTTCGCCCTCCGCAGGGTTCGATACCCACTATTCAACCGGGTATAAATCTGGAAGAATGCCTTGCCTTCGGGCAAAAGAGCTTTTGCCGCCTGCAAAATGACATTTAATCGAGATTCGGACTCCGCGATGACATTCAGGATATTCGCCACCGTAACTGTTTCATATTTCTTCCCGTCCGTTTCATTGCTAAGTATAAGCAAGTATATATCAATCCAAAAAGCCAGCTAACAAGCGGGCTTTTACTTATCCTTTATAAAATCCATTATTACTCAATAATTGCCACCGGCCTGACCGGGGAGCCGTCGCCGTCTTTGAACTTCAGGGGCAGGGCGATGAACTGAAAGTCTTTGCCTATAAGTTTGTCGAGGTTTGTCAGGTTTTCGATTATCGTCTTTTCAGCGGCGAGAAATATCTTGTGCAACGTGAGGGCGGCGTCCGCTAAGGGATCTATGGCGGCGTATTCCACGCCGAGTCCCCGTATCTCTTTGTTGTTGGCCAAAAACTCAATGGCCTCTTTGGAGAGCACGGGGTATTCGCCCCAAAAACTTGGCTCGTACCAGCGTTTTGCCCAGTCGCAGTAAAGCAGCACAAACTCTTTGCCGGAGAGGTTTACCCCATCGAAGATCTCCATGCCCATGACAGACCCAGGGCCGTATTTGGAGCAGTCGATGACAATACCCTGCCCGATGAAAAAACCCAAATCCTGAGAGTCGGCGCTAAAACCGGACGTCTTGACGTGAGTCTGGCAGTCCAGATGAGTGCCGACGTGGGTGGTCATCTCGAACTTAATCAACTGATAGGCGTCACCGTCCTTGACGCTACCGAGGCGCTCAAATTTTGGAATCGGAGCGCCGGGATAAACCGCCATGCCGTTTTCGAGGGTCTGAGACAAATCAATAACCTTCATTACGAAATCCCCCCTTTTGATTGGTAAAGAACCTAAGGAGCCCTGATTATAACATTCCTCCAGACCCCTATCAACTTCATGGTTCGCCCAACCAATCAGCCCATGTTGAAACCGATCCGGGATTTTGCGGTTATACCTCAACGAATAGGCGACGCGACCGATTTGCCGCTCTCTTGTCATTCACGCGCCGCCATTTTCCGTTACAATAATCCGTAAAGTCAACTCGACATATCTGACGGGGTGAAATATGAAACGCTTCTTTCTGACATTTTTTTGTATCGTCGCCATAAGCGCGGGCGTGTTCTATGCTGTTTGCGCGCCTCACGAGCAAACGGCGGAGGTGAGGGTTCTTGAAAACCCTGCTCTGCGTTGAGGACGAGCGCGACCTTTTGCAAAACAACCGCCGGTTCTTTGAAAAAAGCGGCTATACCGTGCTGAGTGCCGAAAATTTGGCGCAGGCGCGGGAGCATTTGGCGACGAACTCGCCCGACGCGATTATTTTGGACATTATGCTCCCGGACGGCCTGGGGCTTGACCTGCTCAAAGAACTGCGGGAGAAAGGCCATGATACCCCGGTGCTTCTGCTGACAGCGTGGGGCAGGCCTCAGAACATCGCCGCGGGGCTTCGCGCGGGGGCGAATGATTATTTAACCAAGCCCTTTGACTACGACGTGCTTCTGGCGCGGGTGGAAGCAATGCTACGCGGCGCGGAGCAGATACCCGAAAAGGTCGCCAAAGGATCTCTGACGCTGAACGTCATCGCTGGGCAAACCTTACTGAAGGGCGCGGATATGCTGCTGACTCAGAAAGAGTTTGCCATGCTCCTGCTGTTTTCACAGAACGAAGGGCGGACAATCAGCGCGGAATATCTTTACGAAAAGGTGTGGGGACAGCCGCTGCCGGATGATTCGCAGGCGGTCAAAAGCACGGCGTCCCGTCTGCGAAAAAAACTCGCCGAGAGCGGCTATACAATCCGCGCCGAGCGCGGCGAGGGATACATTTTCGAGTCTGAATAAAACCGTAGGAAAACTGTGGGAAGTCCGGGCGTGAAAGTTGCAATTTCGCAACCTTAACATTTTCGGCGCATAAATTTGCAATAATATATTAAAAGTTCGCTCAACAATAGAATACGACATACTGCTTGAGGTTGCTTTCTTAGTGATGAATAATTAACGCAAAGTGATGATGATAGTAGACGACAATATAGCCAATCTGAGGATCGCGAAAAACTCCCTTACTTTCTCGAAAACCTTATCGCGGCAACTGTGCGGATTAAAATCGCCATGACTGCAAGTTCCAACGGTAAAATGGCTTGATAAAGGAAGATTTTCGATGAATAAGCAATCAAAAAGCAAAAATTTTTTCGTTGTCACAGAAAGCCGGAAGAAAATTTCGCTTAAAATACGGTTTTCTCTGTTCTTCCTGATCTTCGTGCTGGCCATCTTCTCTGTTGTGATTTTCTCCTCGATTCAGCAGTATAACGACGCCGCGTCTATGACTGCCGAACGTTTGGGTTATCCGATTGTGAAGAGAGCTGCGGCTTTCATAGACGGAGACGCTTTCGAAAGGCTTTGCGAGACGCTCGATCCCCTGGATCCTTTTTACGAGGATGTCAGATTGAAACTCCTCGCGCTGAGAGAGGAGACGCAGTGTCTTTATATTTACACTATGGCTCCGTACACGGAGAACGTACACCGATTCATTATTGACGGCGCAAGTCCTGAAGAAGAAGGATTTTGTCCTTTGGGCAAGGAAGAAGATATCAGCGATTATACAAGCGCTTATCTATTGACGTACAAAACAGGAAAACCCCAAGCCGGAGAGATGAATTTACAGAGTTCCTGGGGGTGGGTGATATCGGCCTATACGCCTATCTTCAACTCCGCCGGGAACATGGTTGGCCTGATAGGCTGCGATTTTGAGGCGGAAAGCATGTATCAGGCGATTTCCTCCAGAATTTTACAGCAAATAGCTTTCGCGACGATCTTTATAATGGTCGGCTTCATGTTTTACCTCGTTCTTCTCAACGCTGTTACCAGGCAAAACGACGAACTCGTGGATTTGAATCAAAAAATGAAGCTCGCGTCAGAGTCAAAAAGCAGGTTCCTCGCAACAATGTCTCACGAGATACGCACTCCGATGAACGCGATAATCGGCATGAGCGAACTGGCGGAGCGAGAGTATGGCAAGCCG
>BNVG01000169.1 GCA_025997935.1 Synergistales bacterium
AAGGAGTCCATATCGGCGCTTGACGGCGTGGACTTCCCGGAGGGCGCGCCCTGGAAGAAATACATCAAAAACCTTGGCGTCCTCAAGGCCGAGCTTATCGCCGACGCGGAGAAGCTGTCCGCCCTGAAAGACAAGATAGGCAAGCTCGACGCCCGGAAGAAAGCCAATGTTCTCGCGGAGGAGGCCGTGCCGCTGATGAACACAATCCGAACCAAATGCGACGCGGCGGAGCTTGTCATATCCTCCGATATATGGCCTTATCCCATATATCGCAATTTGCTGTCGCTGTCGGCTTAGCTTAAAGCAAATTACGCTTTGTTGTTATTGCAGGAGACGTTGTACGCGACGTCTCCTGCATGTATGTATACGGGGTGGGTTGTCTCACGCAATCCGTTATCTTTCTATCGTAACCGTTTTCATGACCACCGGCGTGACCGGCTTATCCTGCGCGCCTGTCTTCGTCTTGCCGATGGCGCTGACAATGTCCATGCCATCCACTACATATCCGAATATCGCGTGTTTGCCATCTAACCACGGCGTAGGGACAAGCGTCACGAAGAACTGAGAGCCGCCTGTGTTGGGCCCGGCGTTTGCCATAGAAAGGACGCCGGGTTTGTCGTGCTTGAGCCCGGCTCCGAACTCGTCTTTTATCTTGTAGCCGGGGCCGCCGCTCCCTGTCCCTGTGGGGTCTCCGCCCTGAATCATAAACTTGTCTATAACGCGGTGAAAGATAACGCCGTTATAGAAGCCCTTCTCGGCCAGTTCGATGAAGTTCCCAGCTGTCACGGGCGCTACGTCCGTGAAAAGCTCCACCTTGAAAACCCCCATAGACGTATCGAACACCGCCACGGGACGCATAGAAGCCAAGTCCGCTCCGTCCGATACGGCAATATCCTCTGCCGCATCGGCCCTTGTAATCCAAGCAAACGAACAAACCGCCAAAAGCGCCGACACAAAAGCCATTTTCCACATCAAAAATTCCTCCTAAAGATTATGATTCATATTTACAATTTGCCGCAAGCATTGTACATTGTGCTTCGTCAATTGTACATTGATAAATTTTCGCTTCACCTTTACGAGGAGGTCTTTTTGAATGATAAAACTTTGCTACCTTGACGGCGCTTTCGTCTCGCCGGAGGAGGCTCGGTTGCCTGTGAGCGACCTTATGATTCAGCGCGGAATAGGCGTTTTCGAGTCCATAAGCACGTACGACAGGCGAGCTCTCATGCTCACGCCGCACATCGAGCGGTTTTTGTTCAGCGCGAAGAGCTCGTATATAGCCTCTCCCTTAGGCATAACCGAGATGCGCGACGTGGTTCGCGAAGGGATAGACAAGCTCGACTGCGAGCTTCTTATAAAAACCTATCTTTCGGGCGGCGATGAGTTCGACCGTGTGCGCGGCTTCACGAGTCCGCGTTTCTTCGTCACTTTTGAGCCTCTGGATCTCCCGCCCCGCGAGTTTTACGAGCAGGGCATCCGCCTCGAGCCGATAGACGACGACCGTGAAGACCCGGCGATCAAGAGTATCGACTACCGCAAAGCCTACGCCCTCGCCCCTCACGACGAACATACGGAGATACTGTATTGTCCCGAGGGCGAGATAACGGAGAGCGCCCACAGCTCGTTTTTTGTTGTACTGGACGACGTTCTTGTCACGGCTCCTCTGTCGCGTGTCCTGAAGGGCACGACACGGCAGGCCGTCCTCGACATAGCGCGCGGAGCCGGTATTGAGGTGGAGGAGCGCTGCCCGCTATTGTCCGAGCTTCCGCAGTCCTCCGAGGCGTTTATCACAGGTAGCGTCAAAAAAATTCTCCCTGTGGTGCGCGTCGGCTCTCAGATAATCGGCGACGGACTTGTGGGGGCTATGACAAAAAAACTCTCCGAGCTTTATCTCGATCATATTAAGGAGTGGCTTGAGTGAGACGGTAGTCCGTGAGTGGCGCGCGCGAAGAGAGCGGCGTTTCGTATCGCGCGGGACATAGTCCGCGCCGCCAGAATGCCTATGACGTTTACGTCGGCGCTCACATCGTTTGAGTCCGGCGCTGAGAGCGCGAATATAGTGTCTCCGTCAAACATGGTGTGAGCGGGGCGGAGAGCGCGGGCAAAGCCGTTATGGGCCATCCCGGCGACCTTTTTGGCCTGCGCTTTAGTCATTTTCCCGTTTGTTATAACGACGCCGATAGTGGTATTTTCGTGGCTTTTATTGAAAAGATTTTCCGCATTCGTATAGTCAACACACATCTCATCTTCAGTGTTAAGGATTTTTTTGTGATCTTCATCCAGTAAACCCGCTAAAGCCTCTCCCGTGCTGGGGTTCACAATATCCCCGAGCGCGTTGGGGGCTACTATGGACGCGACTTTCAGAGAGCCGATTTGTAGCCCGTAAAACCCAAACCCGCTTTTCATGGCGCGTTCCATCCCTCGCAGTTTGCCAACCGACGCGCCCGTTCCGACCCCGACGCAACCCTGCTCGAGAGGCGCGTTTTTCCAAGCGTTTTCACAAGCTCTGTATCCCATAGCGGCGTCGGGACGCACGGACGCGCTCCCAACGGTCAAATCGAACAGAGAAGCCCCGCAGACGATAGGAACCTTCGCGACCGCGACGTCAAAGCCGACATCGCGCTCCTCTAAAAATTTCATAACGCCTGACGCGGCGTCCAAGCCAAAGGCACTTCCGCCGCTCAAAACCACCGCGTGGATTTTATCGACCATATTGACCGGGTCAAGCAAATCCGTCTCCCTCGTGGCTGGCGCTCCTCCTCTGACGTCCACGCCAGCCACGGCTCCGTTCGGGCAGATGACTACGGTGCAACCGGTACCGGCGTCGTTGTTTTGCTCATGCCCTATCAGTATTCCGCCAATGTCGAGCGCGGATATTTCTTTCATTTCAGACATGGTTTTTAACCCCTATTCAATGAGCAAAATTTCATTCAATCATTAAAAAAGATGTTCGACCCAAACCAGATGTCGCCTCCATCTATGCGCCACTCCCATCGAGTTGAGGGAATGGCGCATAGATGAGGGCAAACGCGGGACGACATGTCATTTAAGGCAGTGTTAAAAAATAAACTTTATATTAGCCTCTATTGAACGGTCGGGAAATACCCTGGGAAGGCGCTGGCAAGTATCCACATGATGACGATGCCCATGCCGCGACAGGACTTGTAGGCCGGGAGGGAGAAGTGCTCAACAAGACGACGAGATACGCGTTTGTCCTGCTCGGCATGGG